>PXDG01000158.1 GCA_003565105.1 Parcubacteria group bacterium
CGCAAGTGGTCCGCGACCTTCATAATAGTGACTTTTTCCTGGCGAGATCGTTCTTCGAGTTAAAACAGGTCTTTGTCATATGTATCTACAGACCAATAATTTGACAGATAATACTGAAGGTATATTATGTGTGTAAGGTAGCAAAACCATTATGGAACACAACTCCAAAGTAGCTCAATGGAAAGCTGTTCATAAGATGGCAAAAGTATCGCTCGGATTTGGAGCAATTTTTTTGTTGATCTTTGGCGTGACATCTTTGCAAAGTGCATCGCAACTTTCTGATGAAGAAATTCCAAGTCGAGGATTGAATGAATATATTGATCCGTCTGAATCTTCTAGCTATACAAATACATCGCAATAAATATATGAAGCAGCATAATGGCACCACTTATATAACACTAGATATTATTGCACTCATAAGCATTGCGACAACATTCATATTACGCACAGGGAGTCTCTTACCGTGGTTAGTAACTATTGCAGGATCTTGGAGGTGGGAAGGATCTGTACCGGCGATAATTCTTTCCCCAATGATTATCAGTCATGTACTCGCGTATGTATATTTGATGCTACTGATAAGAGAACGATGTCATTCTTCGTATTATAAACAGTATCAAAAGTTTTCGGGGTTGAGATTAGTCGGAGTAAGTACGATGATTATCTGTGGATTAGTGGTAGGTCTTGGTATTTTTATGCCGTTTGGATATGGAGTAAAAGAGTTTTCTCATATTATTGCCACGTATTGGGTAATTTGGTTTATTGGTGGTTGGATTCTTCTTCTTGGGTTAGATATCGGTGAGATTGTGGGTTTTTCTAAAAGGAAGGCATGAATTTGTAAGTATATGAATGGTTATTTTGGTTGGTGGAAAAATCATTGGACAGGAGAGGTTAAGAATTACGCTCCTGACACAGATAATTGTAGTAGATTTGCAAGTGAACTCTGGTTTCGGTATACTGGTGCTACGTTAGATTCTGGTGAATGGCTTAATACCATTAATGATTTCGGAGTTCATACTCCAGGAATACTTTACAATGCGATAGGAGGCTATAATTGGGATGGTCAAAGTCAATGTTACACAGGCTCACTACAATATTAGGTTATTATATTAATAAAATGCTAATTACTTATTTAGTTACGACAATTATCATAGGAGTTTCACTTCCTTTTCTGGTATATGTCTTTCTTGGTATAATATCTATTGGGCCATATCCATATTCTGCAATTTCTGTTCCTAGTTGGTTTCTTTGGATAGTTTATGGCATACTATTGATAGGTATAGTACATTTGCTTTTAACGATATTTTATTGCTACAAACTCTCAAAGATTACTTTACATCATAAGATAATGATGATAGGGAAATTCTTATTGAGCAATGTCGTATGTGTAAATGTTATTCTTGGTATGTTGGTTCTCATCCTTCCTGTCTTTAAATTTACACAACCCCAATTTTTGTTAGGAGTATATCCTCTCGATAGTTTTACATGGACGGTTCTGGTAAGTGTTATAGTATCTATTATCGTCTCTTTGAGTGTGTTAAAAAAGATTAAATAAGTAAGAGCTCTCTTTTATAGTATTTGCTTAGATACTCAATAGTATAAACCTATATGATTACTGAGGTGGTTGGGGAAATATGACATGGTAGAAATAAGAAAAAGTATATGTTGACTAACGAAGTACTAAAAAGAATACGACTATATGGTTTATTAGTAATAATACCACTACTCTGGGTGAATATATTGATTGCAGTAGTTATTTACTTAATATGGAGTATTATACCTTTGATACAAGGAATGATAACAAAAAGGAAGAGACTAGTGAGATTTCTTATAACTATAGTATTAATAAGTTATCCAATATGGTTGGTATCAACAGCGATTCAAAATCCTACCTTAGCAGATTTAGGAATGATGAATACATTATTTCTAGGGAGCTCACTTGGATTTTTGATAGTCTTCATTTTATTAACAATATATGAAGTAGTGTTAAATAAAACCTAATTATTAATTAAAGTAAAATATGATGAAGAGTTTGATAATTGTGGTTCTTGGATTATTTCTTAGTTTGCCGTCCCCAGTAGGTAATGGGTATAGTTTGTGGTCTTGGTTAATAGAAGTAAGTATGGGAGTTTCTATAAATACTGTGGAAGGTTTTAGTAGTTCTCCAGCATTACCCTTTATGCTTCTTTTGCCAGTGATTATGAGTTATTTATATCTCACCACTCGACTACCCCAAAATAATAAGGTGAGACCATTTATACAAGCTTTTGGAGGAGTGGTACTATGGTATTTAGTCGTAGCTGTTTTGTATCGATATATCCCATGGATGAATATCATAATATGGGTGGGATTATTGGTATTTGAAGTTGTGCGTATGAATTATCCTCCTTTGAAGGAGGTGTCGCTGAAAGCGACGGAGGAGGGTTGTACGGGTATCCAAGATCATTATGATGAGAATACACTATCGAGATGAAGAGAATAGTAGAGTGCAAGAATCAGGACGTATACGTGGAGTCTATTCTCAATTTACTAGTCGATTGAGAATAGTTTGCTCGGAATATGAGGGAGCTTCTGTTCAAATAAGAAACTCGGCTTTTTGGAATCTCAAGGTTGAAGGAAGGCGTGAGAAAGTGTCTACGATTAACTCATCTCATACAGATCTTGTTGAGGATCACAGAGTATGATATTATATGGAATATAATTCACAAATCAACACAACATGGGTACTCTGATATATTTTCCACTATTATATTTTCATATTAAATTTGGAGGGAATCCTTTCTATTATGCACTAGCAGCATCCTTTTTTCCTATAGTATCTCTAGTATTTGAATTTACTATTGGCGGTTTTGTAGTAAATATCTTACTATTCTTCATTAATGTTGTATATTTTTTTATTTTAGGAAGAATTCACAATCCATTATTTTATGTTCTTTTTGCACTATTTGGGGGTGTTATATTATTCATAATTGTGGGTATAGTGATATCTATCATAGAAGGTTTATTGGGTATATCACTGGAAAGTCTGTAAGGTACAGATGATTGAAACTGAATGATGAGTACAGGAGGTATTAGATTGAATATATGTCATTGTTAGATTATTTTTTAATTATGTAGAGAGAGATCTAATTACGCTCCTCTCTTCACAAAAGTATAAGCGGTTCCAAAAGATCCATTTCGTCTGGTTCGTCCGATTCGGTGGATATACTCATCGTATGAGGTAGGCTCATCAAGGTTGATCACATGAGTAATGTCATCGATGTCGATTCCTGGGGCGGCTACGTTGGTAGCTACAAGAACGTCAATCTTAGACTTCTTAAACATATCGATTACTCGCTTTCGTACGTTTTGTCGCTTATCTCCATGAAATAGATTCGACTTTGAAGGTAACCTTTTGAAGGGGCATCTGTACTTGAGCAGAGCACCATCAATAAAATGTTTTTATTAATTGACAAAATTCGAAAAGTATGATAAGATTCTTAATGTAAATCGAGGAGGAATTGGTATGTTTTTATTTGGTAAAGAAAAAGAATTGAAAAGAAATCTGCGCCAGTTACGCGCAGAACTCGAGGCTGTTCAAGAGGTGAATGATCCTCTCGAACGGATTATAACTTTTTTTAAAGTTACAACTAAATGGGAAGATACCTTTCCCGAACTTCTCTACGGCTACGGACGTGATGAGTTCGGGATGAATCGGACTCCCCGGGGGATGGGCATCACTGAGGAAACCATTTTCCTGGGTGACCGATATGGTCTTTTCACAAAGACCATATACTATTGGCGGCGAAGCCAAAGTTCGGGAAGAGAGACGTGGGGATTCCCCACTCTCTATGGACAACCTTCAGAAGGGAAGTCCCCTCTGTGGGTTGTTAGCAAACAAGCGAGCTCGTTTGTTTCGGATAGCTTGGACTATCTGTTTGATCAGATAGACTCACAGCTATAATATTTTTTAAAGACACTTTATTTTGAAGTGTCTTTTTTCTTTTCCTTTATGCACACAGTACTTTTTTACTCTTTCATATCATCAAGTTCATTTCTTAACTCACACAATTTCCTGTCAGAGATAGAGTCTAAAGGATCAAGAATTCTATTATAGGTATTAAATTCTTGGTATAGATAGGTATACGCTTGTTCTCTGAGACTTGTATAAGTATCTTTTATTTTTGCAGTAGAGTGGCTGTTCTCATCAAGATGGGGGACTTCTATAATATCATCGAAGTATTTCTGAAAACTTTTAATGCTGTAGATATATTCTAATCGTTCTCGAATTTCGTGAGTTTTTCTCAAGTGTATGAGATTTTCTTTAAGGGTATGGAGTTGATGAATATCTGTCAGATCTTGATCTGGGATAAATCGTTTCCCCAGCTTTTTAAATTCTGGCAATAACGATTCATAAATTAATAATTGAAGAGCCTGATAATGCTCTTTGGGATTAGAAAAGGTATTTTCTGCTAAAGGAGCTAGCTCTATAGTGTCCTGAAAATCTTTGAAGAGCTCCTCTGTCATTTGGCTGTATACCAAATCCAGATCTTCTTGAGTATGCTCCTGATCAAAAAGCTTGTTCTGATTTTGAATATCATCCCAATTAAGCTCTGTGGGGGGCATAATATCTTGTAAAGACTCTGCTATACGGAGGTATTCATCTTGGAGTTTTGAAGAGGTATCTGTATCATAACTCTTGGGGATAATTGCTTGAATATTCTCGAGAGTGAGCTGTCCTTTTATGGCAAATTCTGTTGACCCCTTAGAAAATGGTTCAATCTTGTCTTGAGGAACTGTTAAGACGAGCAATGCCTCTCCATATCCTACGGCTCCTGCTACTTCATTGGCAGCGGCAATATAGGGCGCGATTCCTAAAGTTGGTTTCTTTCCATTATGTGCAATTTGTTCACTTTGTAAGGTTCTTCTTACGCTATAACCATCGAGAATACTTTTTTGAAGGCGTTGTCTCGCTTCTTGGATTCTTTCACCTTCTTCAGGATGGAGAGTTTCATAGAGTTGAAAGTATTGTTCAGCATTGGAATAGGTCGGTTCCTGTGCTAGCGTGGTGACTGCATCTTGAAGGTCTTCATCAGCGGATATCTCACCTGCTTCATTGTATGATCGGGCTGCGTAAGGAGTTTGATTGAGCAAAGATTCATCAATGCTATTTACTGCACGAAAAAGTTGAATATTTTCTAATTTGGAATATTCAGTGGCTTCGGCCTCGATATGCTCAAGGATGATGATGTTGGGATACCGAGTATTGCCCTCAATATCTTGGGTTCGGTACGGTATATTATTCTCGTTCAGAAGTGTTTCAATAGCTAATTGATTCTCTCTCTGTGAATCAATTGTTTCATTGTTCTCCAATGTTGAGGTGGGGGATGTCTCTGCCGTAAAGGGGGATTTCATGGATCGAAAAATAAACTATTGTATAAGATGGTGTTATTATATCACGGAGAAGAGGTCTTATGAAGATTCTATTCTCTCCATAATGTTAAAATATCTTCACTTTCCAACTGGTCAACTTTTCTCAGGTAAGATCAGGATTCTTCTTGTTTATGGTTTCAACTATCCTTATTCAGTATAAAAAAACACCTCGCTCAGTAAATACTGTAACGAGGTGTTTTATTATAAATCGTTAGAGGGCGTTATTACGCTCCTCGCTTTACAAAGGTATAGGCAGTTCCAAAAGATCCGTTTCGTCCAGTTCGTCCAATTCGGTGGATATACTCATCGTATGAAGTCGGTTCATCGAGGTTGATCACGTGAGTGATGTCATCGATGTCGATTCCTCGAGCGGCTACGTTGGTAGCTACAAGGACGTCGATTTTTGACTTCTTGAACATATCGATTACTCGCTTTCGTACGTTTTGTCGCTTATCTCCATGGATAGACTCGACTTTGAGTCCTGCTTTTCGAAGGGTCATCTGTACAGTGTCAGCGTAGCGCTTGGTCTCTACAAAGATGATGGCTTTCTCTACTGCCTCAGTATCGAGAATTTCTTGAAGTTTGTCGATCTTTTCTTGAGAGTGAGTATAATCAATAATACTTTGAACTACTTGAGTGGTAGGGGTATTGTTAGAAAGTTTGACTACGTCGTATGACTGGCTCAAAGAATCTACTACTTTCTCAACAGTCTTGTTGAGGGTAGCAGAGAAGAAGAGCGTTTGTCGAGGGCTTTTGAGCTTACTAAAGATGAATTTTACATCATCGATGAATCCCATATCAAAGAGTCTATCTACCTCATCAACTACGATGTTCTCGTATTGGGAAGCATCAAGATCTCCTCGCTTCAGAAGGTCATTCATTCGTCCAGGAGTTCCTACGAGGATATGAACTCCTTTTTTGAGCTGCCAAATCTGGTTTTTCATACTCTCTCCTCCAATGATCAGACCTGAATACATTCTGGTGTTGGTCAAAAGGGAAGTAGCTTCCTTAGAGATTTGCTGAGCAAGTTCTCGGGTAGGAGCGATAATCATAACTTTTTGGCCAGGATTATCGAGGAGTTTTTGGATCATAGGGATCAAGAAAGCTCCTGTTTTTCCTGAACCAGTGGCTGAGATTCCCAGCATATCGTGTCCTTTTCCAATAAGATCAAAGGTTTTTTCTTGGATCTCGGTGGTTCGAACAAAGTTTTTCTTGGCTAGGTTGTCTTGGATGACTGAGTGAAGATTCATTTCTGAGTACAGCTTTCCTTCGTAAGTAGGTGCTGGATTTTCTTCTTTGACAACTTCTTTCGAGACAAAAAGATTTCGGTCTAATCTCTTAGGAGTCTTTTTGCTAAACCGAGAAGATCGTCCTCCTCCGTATGATCGAGAAGATCCTCCAGAGTATGACTTGGAATATCCACCTGATCGTGAAGAAGATGAAGAACCTGAACGATTTGATCGTCCTGAATTATTGTATGATGACATAAGTCGGTATATGAATAGTATATAACATGTACCGACTGAGTCTCTCTTTCTTTACAAAAAACACATTCAGTACACACATCAAGTGTACGTGTTAAAGATGGGAACATCCCGAAACATACGAATTGATAGTAGCATTGTAGCACAGAAAAGCTCACTTGTCTAGGGGGTATGTATAGGAAATAATTGTATATTAGCTTGGTTTGTGGTATAACAGAGGGAAGATAATGCTTATTTTATGGAAAAACTCTTTCACCGCTTTCGATATCGAAAAGAGGTCTTCGTGATTGGAGTGGTGATATTTTTACTTTGGACTCGATACCTGTATATGGTTCCTGTTTTGGGTTCGATGATAATGTATCTTTTGATCTATGGATTTTGGATGATTTTTATCGTGTGGGTTGGATTTGTGATGCTTGAACTGGCCTATATTATAAGAAGTGTTCTTCAAAGAGCAACACTCCCATTTGCTCGATTACAATTTTTAGATGGGTTGGCGTTTTTGTTTCTTTTGCTTTCACTTACTATGATTTCTCCTTCATATAATTTTGCTTGGGAGACACGAGCTTTTTTGGGGAATATTCCTTGGGCTGCTGCAATTTTGTGGGGGAGTATTCATATTTTTTTCTGGTTTCCTCGGATAAAATCTCAGGTCACCTTTTTGTTTGGGGTTGAGGAAGGAATTCGAGTTATGGGGATTCTTTTTGGATGTATTGCCAGTATTTTAGTTGCCTTGGCTCGTGGCTCTTCTCCTATGATGATAGAAAAAATTATTCCTTCGGATTTCCCGTATGAGATGATGCGAGGATTTTTCGCTTTGGGGTGGTTTAGTGTATGGGTGTCTATAGGCTGTTTGGCATTGCTTATTTTTATCTTTTTTATCCAAAAGTATACGGGATATATAGTACAAAAGGATTTGTATTGGGGTGGGTTTATCCTAGGAGTAGGAATGATTTTATTGGGGGTGATCATTGCTTTGAGAATCATTATTCCTATGGAAATTACTCAAATGACGATTCGATATGATGTCAGATTTCCTGTGCTGAAATGGACTACTGCTCAACAAATTCAACAAGAAACGGGATTGTTGAACCAGTCTGGGGGCAGTGAGGTTCTGCTGCGGTATCAAGTAGTTGCAGGTCAGGAGTGGGATGTGTATGGAGATATTTCCTTTGATCAGGATTCTGGAGATGACTTTGAAGAGCGTGTTATTCGAGATGTGCAGAGGAATCATCCAGAGCTAAATATCAACTGGAGTGCTTCAGAATTACCAATACAGATTACAGAGGTGAGTCGAAAAACCTCTTTTTGGGATAGAAGTATATGGAGGTTTGAATCCCAATATGTAGAGCAAGTAGAAAGACGAGCACTGTATCATCAGCTCTAAGTGCTTAGTGGGAATAGCCTTCTTTTCTCAAAAGTTCTGCTTTACGAGATTTTCCTCGATTATATTCACCTAGTGTACCATCAGAGCGAATCACGCGATGGCAGGGGATAGTGGGATCAAAATTTTTGGCCATCAATGAGCCTACTGCACGAGATGCTTTCGGGTTGCCTGCTTGAGTGGCTACTTGCTTGTAGGTGAGTACTGAACCAGGAGGAATAGATTTAACTACTTTGATTACTTTTGTTTGAAACTCAGTCATAGGAATGTATCATCTGAATAATATCTCAGCCAAATGCTTGCATCATATCAGGGGTGATGGTACTGAGTGGTATCCAGGTTCCTTCAGTAGCTTCATCATCAGTATCTGGATTGGTGAAATCGTCATTCTGGCTGATTAGGTCAACAATATAGAAGAAGTTCAAGCAATGAAAGGCCGTATCCAGTGGATCATAATAAAAGAAACTCTCTTTCATTGTTAGGAAGTCTTTGATGCTTACGGTACTCCCTGTCTCTTCTTGGCATTCTCGGATGACTGCGGTCGTAACGGGCTCACCTTTGTCTACGCCACCACCTGGGAAGAAGTATTTACCAGTATGTTTCATCTTGACTAGTAAGATGGCCTCATTTTGAATACAAATCCCATAGCCACTGGGCCTAAATAGCAGGTCTTTAGAGGGGATTATTTTGGTATCTCCGTAGAGGGTAATGCAGGGGGTTGTCATAGAGAATTTTGAATGAGTTGGGAATAGCTTACTAGCCTATTGAATTTTTTGTGGGAGTAGATGTACTTGCCCGACGGTAATTTCCCTGACGGCAAATTCTTCTGGGCCTGCTCTCGCGTGTTCGCCTTTCATTTCGTGAAAACTCACACTGGCTC
>PXDG01000050.1 GCA_003565105.1 Parcubacteria group bacterium
TACATACTCTACTTTGTAAAAAATTTATTGCGCTAAATGCGTTGTGTCTGAGCGTCTCATATCCATTACTTGGAGTTGTCGTCTGGATTATTTTTTACTAGTATTGCGATATTTTGTGATATTAGCGACAATTCCAAAGGCAATAAAGAGTCCCCATAATGAAGAGCTTCCATAACTAATAAAGGGCAATGGCATACCTGTTAAGGGAATTAATCGTAAGGTTGATCCGATATTAAAGAAACTTTGAATCACAAACCAGGTTATGACTCCAATAATAATATATTGGGCATAGGGTTCATTCATTGGCATAGCAATTTGGATTAATCGTATAACAATACTAGAAAATAACGTCAGCAGTAAAACTACTCCAAGAAATCCTGCTTCTTCTGCAAATACAGCAAAAACGGAGTCTCCAATGGGTTCTGGTACGTAGTTAAATTTTTGTCTGCTCTGATTCCACCCTACTCCAAAGAGACCTCCTGAACCTACAGCAATCAGATTTTGTCGAGAATGATATCCTGAATCAAGAATGTCGGTATCTACATCTTCCTGTAAAAAGGTGATAATTCGAGTCATTCGAAAGGGTTCCGCAAACGCAAATGATACCGCTCCTATTAATATGATTCCACTCACCAATACAATCCAGCGCAATTTTATCGGGGATTGAATAACCATACTCCCAATAATTGTCATAATCAATACAGCTGTACTTAAATCTCGTTGAATAAACGCTACTACAAATCCTGTAAGAGCAGTAATTGTCAAAATACTAAATACGACGCCTTTTTGTACTTTTAATTTCCCTAGTTTAACGAGAAGCGTCCCAATATAGAGAATAATAGAAATTTTCATAAATTCTGAGGGTTGTACAGATATAACGCCTAAATCAATCCATCGAGTAGCTCCAAGTCGTTCTACTCCGATTCCTGGAACAAGCACTATGGTATTCAATATGAGAATAAAGAGAAATATAAGCGGAGACCATTTTTTCCAAAACAGGTATGGAATCGAGGAAAAAAGTGCAAAGGTAAAAATCCCAGGAAAAACACCACGCGTTAATTGCCGAGCAAAGTAAAAATAACCATTAGACGTTTCATTAAATGAAGCAATACTACTAGCACTTTGAAGGATAATTAATCCCCAAACAACCAATATCGAAAAGCTTATGAGAAAAAATGAATCAATTCCGTCTAAAATAGTTAACCGTTTCATACTTGATAGTATTTCTTAACTAATTCCACAAACGTATCCCCCCTATCAAATTCATTTTGAAATTGACCAAAGCTGGTAGCTCCTGGAGAAAATAAAACTCTATCACCTGCTTGAGACTGCTGTGCGACAAAGTCGATTGCATCAGCAAGTGTTTCAACCTCTTCGACAATCTCTAATAATTGAGCTTTTGCAAGGCTTTCCTTTATCGCTTGACTGGCTTCTCCTGGTAATAGCACGATTGATTGTACCTTAGAATGAATTGCTTGAGCAAGATTCTCATAGGTGAGTCGCTTATTTTCTCCTCCACAGATGAGATGAAGTGGCTTATCTTGATAGGTCTTCAGAGCGGTAATCAGAGCTACTGGCATCGTACTAGTAGTATCATTAATATACTCTACCTGTTCAAATTCTCCCAGTGATTCTTGCCTTCCAGAGACACCTTGAAAATTTTGTAATCCTTTCTGGATATCTATAGGTTGAATACCCAAAGAATGTGCCACAGCTATAGCCATACTTGCATTGAGTTGGTTGTGCTCTCCTCGAAGAGCAATATCATCAAATGTTGCTAACCCTTGAGTGCCTCCATATATAGCTCTATTACGGATGGTTATATCAGCAGTCGTGATGTTATCGTTGGTTACTGACACGCGAACAACATTCCCTGGAGCTTCATCAGCAAATTGAGCTCCATATTCTGGCTGATCAATCCAAAAAAATGCTGTATCATTTGAAGTTTGAAATTGATAAATATGCTGTTTATCAGCAACATATGCTTTCATAGAATCATAACGATTCAAATGATCAGGGTAAATATTAGTAATGACGGCGTACTCAGGACTAATTGTCACATCAGCCAACTGAAAACTGGAGAGTTCTAGGACAATGTAATCGAGCTCTTCAAACTGAGGTAAAATATCAAGGACGGATTTACGTACATTACCTGCTAAAGCTACTCGTTTACCCGACATTCGCAGAATTTCTGCAATCAAACTACTAGTGGTTGTCTTGCCTCGCGTCCCTGTTATTCCAATGATGGGGGGAGCCGTTGGTATCCCACGATGATACTCCAAAAATATTTGAAGATCTGTCTGGATAGAAACATTTGCTTTGTGAGCCAATTGCAGGTAAGGAGAGTCTGAAGGAATGGCAGGGTTCTTAATTACAACGTCAGCATTAGTAAAATCTTCTTTTCTATGTTCTCCCAAGACAAACCGCACGGAGCTACCCCGTGGATGAGTCTGTAGAGATTGAACACTGGACAATAAATCTTCTGCAGATTTTAGATCGGTAATAGTCACTATAGCTCCTCGATCCAGAAGATATTGAGATACGCCAAGCCCTCCTCCATTTAATCCAAATCCCATTACGGTAACATTCTTATTGGTCCAATCCATAGTATGTATCAAGGTTAATCTCGTGTAATAATACGCCCAGTGGACAATTTCCCTGTAAAAGCTCCTTCATTCCATACGAGATGACCATTTACAAAGACTGTTGATACTCCCTGAGCTAACTGTGATGGATGTATATAATTTGCTGATGAAGATACTTTTTCAGGATCAAATAAGACTAAATCCGCACAATATCCTTCCTTGATGAAGCCTTGATCTGAAAGTTGGTATCGTTGTGCTGGAACACTGGTAATGCGAGCGATGCTTTCTTCCCAGGATAGCTTCCCTGGTACTGGGTAAGCACCAAGAAATTGAGGAAAAGCTCCAAAGGATCTCGGATGATCAAACCTATGAGAATCAATAGATTTCTGTCCGTATCCAATTCCATCTGAACCAATCATAGCACCCGCTTTCATAATCAAAGTATCTAAATGATCTTCGTTAATTGCCTGAACAATTACTCTCGCTTGACCGTGAGTGGCTCGTATTAAATAAATCAAGGCCTCTTCGATACCAACACCCTGATTTTTAGCAATTTGCAAAATATTTGAACCCACAACAGTAGGCAGTGTCTCTGCCGATGAAACAATGATTCTATGATAATCATATCCATTCGCTTTCATTTCTGCTATAACAGATTCTCGCACACTTGGTTCTTGTAACTGTTGAAGCATTTCATTTCGTCCATGCTTGGTAATCCAAGAAGGAAGCATTACATATAAGAAGGGGTTACTTGCAACATACGGAAACGTGTCAAAAGAAATATTAATATCTGGGTTAGATTGAGCACCTGTTAATCGCTCCAGAAAATCATCAAAAAACCGCCAATTTTTTTGTCCCATTACTTTCAAATGACTCAAATGTAACCGAACGCCTGTTTCTGCTGCTAGTTGAATACATTCGTCTAACGCATATAATACCTCATCTCCATCATGACGCATATGGACCACGAGAATTTTATCTTTTTCATAGATTAATTCAGCCAAGTCTTTTAGTTCAGCATTCGAAACCAAGTTCATCCGACTGTAAGCAAGTCCCAAAGAGACTCCGAGGGCTCCTTGATCTAAGGCACTACTGCATATTTGTAAACTTTGTTGAACCTCCTCTGGGGTAAAGGGACGTTCTTCTGTAACCAGTGTCCGATGGATAGTAGAATATCCAACCAATGAGCCAAAGTTTATGGTTAATTGAGAAGATCCAAGCATTGTAAAAAAATCAGCCATTGTATTCCAATTTCGATTTAAGCGATCAGTTCCTTCCCACTTACTCAATCCTTTAATTGCTTCTGTAGAAAAAAGTGGTGCAACAGAGGTCCCACAATTCCCCCCAATAATCGTAGTAACTCCTTGTGCTAATAATACGGTCATATCTGGTTCTTCGAACAATGAGCCAAATGTATCTGCATGATTCGATATATCTATAAAGCCAGGAGTAAGATACAGTCCAGTCCCATCGATTATGGTTTTTGCAGAAATGTCTCCGCTTTCGCGAAATATTTTCGATATTCGAGACTCTTTTACTCCTACGGATCCAGTGTACCGAGGAGAACCAGTCCCATCAATTATGTGTGCATTTTTAATTAGATAGTCGTACATACAGACGGTATTACTTAATATTCGTTTTTATTGCTATTTTACAACCCAATCAACCCAATACTTAATCCTATTATACTGGTAACAATAGAAATAATCCAGAACCTCATTACTATTTTGGGTTCAGACCACCCAATTGCTTGAAAATGATGATGGATGGGAGCAGATAGAAAAATTTTTCGCTTGAACACTTTTTTTGAAAGCATCTGTGCAATAGAGGACCCTCCCTCGAGAAAAAAGAGAAACCCAATAATCGGTAGCAATACCATACTATTCGTCAACAAAGCAACTACAGCTAATACGGCTCCAAGAGCAAAAGCGCCTGTCCCTCCCATAAAAAATCGAGCTGGATGAATATTGAACCATAAGAATGATAACAAAGCCCCAATTAGTGTTGACATAAAAATAGTGAGAAAGTATTTTTCTTGAGCAAAAGCTAATGTAGCCAAAGCAGCATATGGGGGGATAATGGACCCTGCTAAGAGACCGTCAAGTCCATCCGTAATATCTACGGCATTCATAATAAAGATTACTAAGAGAATAAATATCGGGACATACCAGTATCCTACCTGAATATAGGCAGGTAGATTAAAGAGACTACTACCTGGAAGCCGAAATGAAGTCCACTCCAGACGAAAAGTAAACCAATATGCACCGAAACTAGCAATCAAAAACTGCAATCCGAGTTTGAGCTTCACTCCAAGACCTTTAATCTTTCCAATACCTCGTATATTAGCAATGTCATCTACCATCCCAAGGAGTCCTGCGCTGACCAAAAAAAAGAGGGGTAACCACGTTTCTTCCCTGCTCCAGTTAAACACTGTTAACCCAGCAGTGATCCCCCAAAATAAAATACCTGCCATAGTAGGGGTACCTTTTTTATGCTTGTGCATTTCAGAATAGATTGGAGAGCCAGTATTATCCCAGGACTCATCACGAATATTCTTTCCCAGCTTATTTTTATATAAAAAATCTGTTAAAAAAGGAGTTAAAGCCATTCCTAAAAAAAAGGCTAAAATAGAAAATCCAAATACTTTGCCCAAGGCAAATACCATCTCAATATCTCTGATATTACTTAAATTCATATTTTCTGCTATTATTACCATCTTTCATAATTATAGCATTTTTTTATATTTTTTTCATCTTTTTTACACCTTGTTAAGATGTGACAGACTGTGAGAACACAGTCTGCAATCAGTATATATACACAGAAATTGAAAAAAGATTCATCATATGGTATACTCTCTCCTAGTAATCACATAAAGACTATTATATGAGTACAGACCGTCCATACATTATTTCATTGGGAGGATCACTGATTATTCCTCAAGCAACGCAACAAATCAACATTGATTATCTTGTGCAATTCAAACAATTGCTCAGCTCACACATCGCTCAAGGAAAGCGATTTTTTATTATCACTGGAGGAGGATACACTGCCCGACAGTACCAAAATGCAGGAAAACCACTAGCAGAGCTAAGTAACAGTGATCTTGATTGGCTTGGGATATATTCAACTCATCTCAATGCGCAATTTATCCGAACCATACTCAAGGAATGGAGTTATCCACACATACTCGATCGAGCAGATCAAAATTTCACTGACATAGATCAATATCCAGTCGTGGTCTCAGGAGGATGGCATCCTGGAAACTCAACTGATTATATTGCGGTCAAAATTGCTGAAAAATACGGCGCTCAAAAACTGATTAATCTTTCCAACATTGACTATGTCTATACCGCTGATCCAAAAGTAGATCCTGAAGCTACGCCCATTGAAACAATGACCTGGTCAGAATTTCGTACGATGGTTGGAGATACTTGGGATCCAGGAGCTTCCGCCCCATTTGATCCCATTGCTTCCAAGGAAGCTGAACAGCAATGCATTGAGGTTGCGATTCTTAATGGAGAGAATTTGGAGAATCTGAGCAAGTATCTTGATGAGGATGAGTTTGTTGGGACAGTAATTTCGTAAGATATAAAAAGGACCCGAGTACGTTTGAGATATCGGTTTCTTTTTGTTTAATGAATTTCTTTGAATGAAATGTAGTTAGCTTTCACTTCTGACTCATTGAGTTCCCTATCATAAATAAGAATTTGAGAAAGGAGTCCATCCATATAGCTATGCCCTCTTCCGTCTCGACCAATATCCATATTTGACGAATTCAGATTTAGGTTTTGTGTAGTATTTGATGTTATTTGATCTTGAAGAGCTCCATCAAAATAAATTCTCATTCGTTTGATTGAATTATCAAACGTGATGGTTACTTGAGTCCATTTATTGTGGTATCCTTGCCAAGATGTATTTAAATTCATATTATTAGTAATACGAAAGTTACTAATTCCACTTTGTCGGGCAAAGATATATGTTGCATTTGTCACATTAGATGATGGTACAAACCCAATTATCGTTTCTTCTCTATCAGAGCGATTGACCCAAAAAGAAATACTAAAGTCTGCTGACGATAATTCTGAACGTAGTAAATCATTCAAGCGTATGAATCCATCCGTACCATTAAAAGAAAAGACGTTTTGATTGGTGTCAAAGGTAACTCCATTTACCAAAGAAGCATGATAGTTATTATTTGTAAGATCGAACCATTCTTGACCTGTTCCAGGATATGATTCAGCTTCTTTGGGATCAAGATGAGTAATGAGACCCTCTGTAACCAGTGACTGTGTATGATTTATTCCAATCCCATTGGAATCGGTAGTATCAGCATAGACTGCAACTTGATCATTCTCAGAATGAATCCATGCAAATATTCCTGTTTCTCCTGACTCAAAAGGAGATTCAGGAATAGCTGCTAAGTACTGAGGAACGAGAGGACGAAGATCAACACAATCACTTGCTACACTTCCTTCTCCAGATGATGATGACTCTGTAGCACAGACTTCTTGGATATCCGAAGAAAGAGTCTCTGGATATCCACCGTGATCAATCAGATATTGTTGTATGGCCTTGTGCACGGTATTTAGGTTGTTCTGAACTTCAGCGGTCCTGACTTGGTCTAGCTGTCTCTGAGGATTAATCGCCACAATCACAATGGCAGCAAGTATTCCTATAGCTGCAATAACGAGAAGTATTTCGAGAAGAGTGAAAGCTTTTTGTTTCATAGTTGTATGCTAATAATATTGTTTATATTATTATTGTATCATACTTCTGTATCAGACATTGTGGATAACGCTAGCCAAAAATATCATATTGCTCTCTCATAAATACTGTGCCCTCTGATTGGCGATGTTTTTTAATAGATAATATTAATCCTATCAGAAGAAATACACTAATCATTGAACTTCCTCCATAACTCATAAAAGGTAATGGACTTCCCGTAATAGGGAGTATACCAATGTTCATCCCAATATTAATTATAATTTGTACACTTAATACAATAATTGTTCCCACTATTATCATTCTACTAAATACATCCTGCATCTCATTCGCTAAGAAAAAAAGACGAGAAAAAAGAAGCCCTAAGATAATAAAATAGATGGATACACCTAAAAATCCCCATTCTTGAGCAAATCCTGAAAAAATAAAGTCAGTATGAACTTCTGGAACATAAGTAGCTTGAACTCCTGTGCCTACTCCCTCTCCCATCCAACCTCCAGCTGATACAGATCGTATCGACTGTAATGTATTATACCCTGAGCCTAATGGATCTGCCATTGGATTAAAAAATGTTAAAACTCTCTGTTTTTGGTATGGTCTTAAGACCATAGTCCAGGCAAGAAGGCTGGATACTCCTCCCATTAATAAAAGATACAACATATGAATCAGGCGAATCCCTCCTAAAACAGTCATTCCAATCCAAATCATCATTAAAATCATAGCTGATCCAAAATCTGGTTGAATTATGATAAGTCCCACAAAAATAAATGAAGGGACTCCCGAGAAAAGAATTGACCAGAAAGAAGCCATTTTCCTATGATATGTGGCTAAATATTTAGCCATTAAAATAATACTTACAATTTTGACAAATTCAACTGGCTGGACTCCTACCCCAAAAAGAGAAATCCAGCGAGTCGCTCCTTTACTACTCTCTCCAATAGTAAGAACAAGAATTAAGCTAATTAATGCTATCCAAAAGAGCTTTCGAGAAAGACCATGTAGGAGTCGATAGTCAAACTGAGCAATCACTAAAGCTAATCCGATTCCAAGGAGAGAGAATGTGATATGTCGCGTTACTAACCCTTGAGTGACTAATCTAACCCCAGCTGTATGAAAAGATATTAAAGTGATAGAACTCATTACTACTAATAAGCTCGCAGGAGTTAATAACATCCAATCTATGTTAGAAAAGGTTTTACGAATCATACTTTAGGATACCTATTAAAACCTGTCTATTGGGCCATCTGTTTCTCTTATAATGAATTGTCGTTGATCTAGAGTATTGGTATAGGCATATATTGAAGTTCTTCCAATTTCGGTAAGGGGAATTTCTTCATTCCAGGCCATTTCAAATTCACGAGAGGTTCCCGTTAACACATCTCTTACAAAGGTTTGATTTACCGCAATAATATCTCCTGAGTTATCCTCAATTACCGCAATCAAATCAATAACTCTGAGTCCATATGGACTTTGATTACTCACAATACCATTAGCAGTAAAAAATTGGCCTACTCTACTTGAAGATCCTACTTGTACATTACGGACAATCAATTCTGGAAGATCAAAACGCGATAATTGTCCCCATTGATACCCTTCTTGAATCTGAAAGTCAACGAGCTGATAATCTAATATCGGATAATTTAGAGATAATATAAACTTCTCTCGATTTCCAGGTAGTATATATGAAATTCCTGAAACTGTTTGTTCCTGACCGTCAGGATTCTCTAGTATAAAATTATATCGAAACTCTTGAACCCCAAATTGATCATTGGGATTAGAAATTCTGGCAATAAGATCAGCCTGACCATTGTCAAGAATAAGCATCTGAGTATCTAAAATCTGCAAGGGATTTGGATTTACTACAACCTCTGGTTCTTCTTCTGGAACTGCAGGCCATAAAGCAAAGCTTAATGTTCCCACAAAAAAGAGAGCTATTAAAATGTATACGCTAGCGATAATGGTTTGCTTTGTTTTCCGTTGAGATGTAGTCATAATATATGCTATGCTATTTCATTTATTATATCATATTTTGGGAGAGTATTTATCGTTTTGAAGACAAAAGGTGTTCTGTATCGAAACCTTTACGGTTAGATAATATATCTTACAATATGATTGATATACCTTCCGCCCAGAGGACAAGTGAGGTTCCATGTATTTGTAACGGCGACTACCGTGTCGCCAGTATTTTTTAATAGTAACATAAACCAAAAAGCAGCTTTTTACGGCTGCTTCTTACTTTGGAACAAAAGTGTCCTTGCGAAAATCTACTTTCCCCATAAAGAGTATCATCGACTTGCAAAGGCTTAACTTCTGAGTTCGGAATGTATCAGGTGGACCCCTTTACAACGAATCACAAGGACGCTTTTGTTCCAAAGTGTTGGTTGAGCTGAATCGTTAAAGATAAATTAAACAGTGCTTTTACCCATCTTTCACAATATCAATGTAAATCAATATCTAAAAAGACGAGTTTTAGCGATATTAGTATCACTCGACTTAACACATTACTGCGCTTACATCTGTGACCTATCAACCTGGTGGTCTTCCAGGATCGCATGAGTTACCTAATCTTGAGTACGGCTTCCCGCTTAGATGCTTTCAGCGGTTATCCAGACCAAACTTAGCTACCCAGCAGTGCCGTTGGTACGACAGCTGGTACACCAGAGGTTTGTCCACCCCGGTCCTCTCGTACTAGGGGCAGATTCTCTCAAGTAACAACGCCTACAGAAGATAGAGACCAACCTGTCTCACGACGGTTTGAACCCAGCTCGCGTGCCTCTTTAATTGGCGAACAGCCAAACCCTTGGGACCTTCTCCAGCCCCAGGATGAGACGAGCCGACATCGAGGTGCCGAACCTGGCCGTCGCTGTGGACGCTTGGGCCAGACTAGCCTGTTATCCCCGGGGTAACTTTTATCTGCTGATCTCCCACCTTTCTACAAAGGATGGTCGGTTCACTAAGTTCTACTTTCGTAACTCGAATATCACTCCATTCGAAAATTTATGTGATATAAGTGCAAGAAAATCTCTTGCAGCGCGACATATACGTCTTGCAGTAAAGCTAGCTTATGCCTTTGCACTATCATCCGAATTTCCATATCGGACTAGCTAACCTTATAAACACCTCCGTTACTCTTTAGGAGGTGAGCGCCCCACTCAAACTACCCACCAGGCACTGTCTCTCGTAGGATTAGTACGAGGTTAGTATTCTCATAAATCAAGGGTGGTATCTCACTGGCGACTCACACACATCTAGCGACATGTGCTCAAAGTCTCCCACCTATGCTGAGCAAAATAAACAACAATACAATACCAAGCTGTAGTAAAGCTCCACGGGGTCTTCTCGTCTTTCTGTAGGTAAACGGCATCTTTACCGTTATTGCAATTTCACCGGGCGGTTGGTTGAGACAGTTCCCAAGTCGTTACTCCATTCATGCGCGTCTGAACTTACCAGACAAGGAATTTCGCTACCTTAGGACGATTATAGTTATCGCCGACGTTCACTGGCGCTTCGGGCAGTCAGCTTTCACTGCCGCCGTTAACGTTCCAGCACTGGTCAGGAGTCACCCCCTATACATCCTCCTTGTGGAGTTAGCAGAGAGCTGTGTTTTTGATAAACAGTCGCTTGGGATCTTTAGCTGCGGCCTACATCACTGTAGGCAGACCTTATCCCGAAGTTACGGTCGCTGTTTTGCCGAGTTCCTTAACCAACTTTCACCCGTTCACCTTGGTCTTCTCGACCTATCTACCTGTGTCGGATTGCGGTACGGTCGACAGTAGATCGTATCCGAAGATACGCATAGTGGCTTTTCTTGTCACCTTGGGTCTTTTACATTGAGTGTTCTCGCGAACTCTCTGCATGCGTTTTTCGAGTCTTCACGAAAGAAAGGATTTGCCTCTCTCTCAACCCTACAGAAACACAAACGTCTCAATCCATTAAGACGTGTAAAATACCATGATGCGTCCCCACATTTACTAGCTACTGCCGGTACAGGAATATTAACCTGTTGTCCATCGGCTACCTCCGTTTACGAAGTTTACCTTAGGCCCGACTAACCCCCCGATGATTATCATTGCGGAGGAAACCTTAGAATTTCGGTGGCTCAGAATCTAACTGAACTTGCGGTTACTTATTCCAACATTCTCACTTCTATACGTTCCAGCTGCCCTCACGGGTCAACCTTCAGCACATATAGAACGCTCTCCTACCACTGTATATTGCTATACAATTCGTAATTTCGGTACTATACTTGAGCCCCGTTACATTTTCGGCGCATACTTTCCTATCCACCCTAAGGAGGAATAGAGTAGTGAGCTATTACGCACTCTTTAAAAGATGGCTGCTTCTAAGCCAACTTACTACCTGTCTCAGAAAGTACACAACCTTTCCCACTGAGTATAGTTTAGGGACCTTAATTGACGATCTGGGCTGTTTCCCTTTTGAACATGGAGCTTAGCCCCCACATTCTAACTGCTAATCTTAACATAATGGTATTCGGAGTTTGGTTAGATTGGGTACCCGAAGGCCCCAGATCCATTCAGTGCTCTACCCCCATTATGAAACAATTAACGCCAGGCCGAGACCTGTTTCGGAGAGAACCAGCTATTACCAAGCTCGATTGGAATTTCTCCTCTATTCACAGCTCATCACCGAGAATTGCACGACTCGTGTGTTCGGGCCTCCCATTAGTGTTACCTAATGTTCACCCTGGCCATAAATAGCTCGCTTGGTTTCGGGTCTACCCCCATCAACAATTCGCCCGTTAAGACTCGATTTCTCTGTGCCTTCGTCCTTTGCAGACTTAAGCATGCTGATGAGGCGTAACTCGTTGGATCATTCTTCAATAGGCACGCCGTCACCCTTGCGGGCTCCGACTCCTTGTAAGTAAATGGTTTCAGGATTATTTCATCGTCCTCTCGGACTGCTTTTCACCTTTCCCTCACGGTACTAGTTCACTATCGACATCAAGTAATATTTAGCCTTACCAGGTTAGTGCTGGTAGCTTCAGTCAGGGCTATCATTTCCCGACCTACTCAGGAGTAGAACCAATATATAGTACTTATTTTCAATTACACGGCTATCACGTTCTTTGGCTAAGCTTTCCAGCTTATTCATCTAACAAATACTATACATTCTCCTTACGGAATGTTCTATCCTACAACCCCGCTAGCATATAGCTGCGGTTTGGGCTTCTTCCGTTTCGCTCGCCGCTACTAAGGAAATCACATTCGTTTTCTTTTCCTCCGGGTACTGAGATGTTTCACTTCCCCGAGTTCGCTCCCTATATTAGGGTCCTAGAGCATTACCTCTAGTGGGTTTCCCCATTCGGACATCTCCGGATCAACGCTTAATTAGCAGCTCCCCGAAGCTTAACGCAGCTTTTTCACGTCCTTCATCGCTTCTTGATGTCAAGGCATCCACCATTTACCCTTAACAACTCGTCTTTTTAGATTCTGATTCACATTTTTGATTGTGAATGGGTAAAATTGCATTTTTACCTTTAACGATTCACTTGTGAAAGTTCCCTCACTGATACAGATGATGAATATCTTCCTTTTCAGGAGAGGCTCATCTCTACACCATATGACTTTTTAAAATGTTCTGAATTTGGCTTGTCTGTGCTCTGTTCTCTCTTGGTTACGTTTTCTAGTTTACATTATATTCTCATCAGTGTCAAGGGTTTTTGTGACCATTTGTTTGGTGTTATTTGTCGTGAAAAATAAATAGTTTATATTCATAGCATATTTATGCTTTTTTAAGGTATATAAGGAATTGTTTTTTATTTTTTTATAACATTTCATAGTATGAAATAAAGGAACATCATTCGTATAATACTGGATCAAAAAAGTGGTCTGTTACAACCACTTTTTTGTGTATATGATTATTCAGCAAATGTCGCAAGCAAATCAAGGGCCATTTTATCTAACATTTCTCCTTCTACCATCAATCTGAGTCGGTCTTGATCGATTTGTTCAATTTGCTCTTTTGGATACTGAGACAAAATATTCATCATTTGCGTGGATACTTGTCCTGCATCTGGTTGCAACTCCTCAGCATCAGCAATCTTGCGTAGACATAACATCAGAAGCACTCGAGATTCTGCTTGAGGAGTAGATTCAGTAAGAAACTCTTCTCGGGTCTTCCCTGCTCGCTCTAAGGCAGCTTCAAAGCTGTCTCCAGAGTAAGATGCTCGTTGCTCCATTTCTTGAATAATACGCTCCTTTTCTGAATCAACAAGAACATTCGGAAGCTCTACTGAAATCTCTGCCATAATAGCATCCATAATCGCTTGCTTTTGTTGAGTTTCTGCTTCTTGCTCTTTTTCTTTCATCAACCCTTCTCGAATAGTGGTTTCCATTTCTGCTACTGTTGGAGTTTTCCCCCCAGTAAGTTCATTAATAAATTCATCGGTCCATTCGGGTAATTCTATTTGCTCAACACGTTTTACGGTAATAGCAAAGGTTCCTTTTTTACCTACCAAATCAGCACTATGATATTCATCAGGGAAAGGAACATCAAAAGTCTTTGTATCTCCTGCAGCAAGTCCGATCACTTCTTCTTCAAATCCAGGGATAAATCGTCCTCCTCCAATCTCTACTGGCATCTCTTCTGATTTGTCTTTTTCTACACCATCTACGGTCAAAGTATACTCTACAACTACGATATCTCCGTTCTCAGCTTTTTTAGAAACTTCTTTTTGTTCTCCTCGTGACTTTAAGAGATATTGTTTCGCTTCTTCAACTTCTTCTTCTGTAACTTCAGTAACTTCTTTTTTCACTTTCTTAGCAATCTTTTGATAATCAGGAAGTTCAAACTGAGGCATAACATCTACTGTAGCAGTAAATTCCACTCCAGTTTCATCTTGTTGATCTCCTAATTCAACAGATGCTTGTGCTAATGGAGTAATATCTTCTTGAAGAAGAGCTTTTTTATAAGATTCATTCACTGCATATTCAATAGCTTCAGCAAATAAGGTTGCTTGTCCTACATGCTTTTCAATAAGTGCTTTCGGAGCTTCTCCTTTTCGAAATCCTGGCACTGTTACATTTTTCCCAATCTTTTTGGTTGTTACCTCTACATAAGTAAGCATCTCATCTTTATCAATTGTAATTGAGAGCTCAATTCGAGATTTAGGAAGTTCTTTTCGAGTTACGTTCATTTAACTGTAGGTTATACTTTATACAATCTTTCTTAGTATATATTATTTTGTCAGTATCTTCAAGCTGTATACAAGGTCTATGGTATAATTGTTTCCAGTTCTACACTGATGATACAGAAGGTCGATATTCAGAATATTTCTCTCCCTACCATTATAGGTTTTAACTAATTATCATTGGGAAACTATGATAATCTTAATTCCTTACCTTGATTCTCCAACGATACATAAATATCAGAAATGGAGCAGCAATAAATAAGGAAGAATACGTTCCGAACACCACTCCAATTGCCAAAGCTAATGCAAAGAGCTGAATAGTGGGTCCACCAAATAAGACAATTGAACCTAAGACAACAAAGAGCGTCAAGGATGTATTAATAGATCTCATTAAGGTTTGGGAGATACTCTTTCCTACTACATCTTCAAAATCATTAGCTTTTCCTTTCCTCAAATTTTCTTGAACTCGATCAAAAACAACAATCGTATCATTTACTGATGTTCCGAGAATAGATAATAAAGCGACCACAAAAAGCAAGTCGATCGTGAGAATATCTAATGCAGATAACACCGCGAATATTCCGACAGGTATCAAAACATCATGAATCAAAGCTACAATAGCTGCAAGACCATAATAGAAAGAGGGTACTGGTTTCGAATTCTTACGAAAAACATAGGTAATAAACAATACTATAACCAAAATAACCATTGCAATTGCCCAGAGAGAGCGATCTCTTAACTCCGCTCCTACGATAGGACTAATAGTTGAACGAGAAACAACAGTCACTGTTTCATCTGCATCATCCAATGATTCAACTAAGGCATCTAAAATACGATCTTCTACGGACACTTCTTCGTCTTCTTCGAATGGAGGGAATTCCAATCGAAAGGTTGAATCACCTGTTCGTGATATAATATTTGGCTGAACTTCTTGATCAACCAATGCTTCGGAAATATCTTCTCTCAAAACATTTTCAGGAAAAGCAATCTCCAACACCTCACCTCCTGTAAAGTCTGGTCCTAATCGAAGTCCAAATACAGATATACTTATAATCGAACCTATCATAAAAAGGATTCCTAAACCAAACCAGAGTTTTGCATATTTTACTACAAACATATATGTACGTTTATCGATTAGTGTCATTCATAAAGAGCAGCCAATTCCCCAAACGGTGCTTCATTAACCAGTTTTGTGTAACAAGTAGGATAATAATCATTCGGGTAACAGTGACTGCCGTAAACATACTTACAATCACTCCAAGAGCCAAGCTGACCGCAAAACCTTGCACTATCCCCGATGCCAAATAAAACAATATCAAAGCAGAAATAAATGTTGAAACTTGAGAATCTCGAATAGATATCCAGGCTCTACGGAACCCTTCTTTTACAGAATATTCAAAGGTGTGCTGATTTTTCAACTCTTCTTTAATCCGTTCAAAAATAAGAATGTTTCCATCTACCGCCAATCCAATACTGACAATAAAACCAGTAATTCCTGCTAATGTTAGAGTAAATCCTAGTAGTTTAATCAGGGTCATTACAAAAATTGAATATAATATTAAAGCAATTAACGCAACGAATCCAAATCCTCGATACATAAGTAGCATATATACAGCTACTAATGCTAATCCTAATATAGCTGCTTGGATACTTTGTTCCAGGGCACTAACTCCAAGTGAGGCCTCCACTGTCTGAAGAGAAGCAATAATGATCGGTAAAGGAAGAGCCCCTGCGTTTAATGAATCGACAAGTGTTCGAGATTCTTCGATTGAGAACTGACCAGAAATAAGAGCCTGTCCAGTAGGTATTTCTTCATTAATAGTGGGACCACTAATGACTTCACCATCCAATACGATAAACAATTGTTCACCTAGGTTATCACGAGTAAATTCGGCAAAAGTGCGGCGACCTTCAGAATCAAAAATAACAGATACTTGTGGAGCTCCAGTTGTAGGGTCAAACACTACGGATGCGCGAGAAACATCTGAACCTTCCAAGATTAAATCTTCTTCTTCATAAAAAGGATTCTCCAACGGAATATCTTCTTCGTCCATAGTTGAGAGGTCTAACTCCCCTGATTGGAGCTGATCAAAAAATTCCTGATTAGAGTTAAGAATTCGTTCTTGATCTATGGCTGGCCTTCCCTTAAAAAATTGTAAGAGAGGAGTTTGCCCAATTTGTTCCACTGCTTGTTCTGGATTATCAATACCTGCCAACTCAACTACGAGTCTAGTGGTATCCCCTTCTTCAATAAAAATTCGAGGTTCACTCACTCCAAACGTATTGACTCTCATTCCTACAACTTGTCGGAGACTATCAAGTGCAGCATCGATATTGACGTTACTCACATTTTCAACATCAACATCATACACAATACGCACTCCCCCTTGTAAATCAAGACCAAGAATAAATGATGATTCTGGTATCTCTGGAATAGCGATACTTTGTAATATAGGTGTGATCTCCACACCACCAGGAAGTTGATCGAGTTGTTCCAAGCCTCCTAGATCTTCTTGTATAATCGCATTTAATCCTCGAATCGGTTGATTAATAACACCTGGAGATATATAGGCAAGGCCAATCAAGGATACTCCAAGAATCACTAAAAACTGACGCGTAACACGACCATAGTGTGTCTGCCCCTTCACTAAGAAGACAATCTTTTTACCTAACCAGATGACTATTGTTCCTATCATTGCAAACGGTATCAACAATATGGAGATCAGTCGTTTCAGAATACCAAGAATTTTCTGCTTCACAGTTTCTATTTGCTTATCTTATATAATCAGTAAGGTATTATTACATCCCCATACCCATTTCAGAGGCAATGGATCGTTGTAATTCTGATTTTGCAGCTTCAATACATTCTACTACAGCTTTTTCTAATTGTTTTTTATCTTTCAGTAACTCTTCAGAAACCTCAAATGACTTAATAGACTGAGTTCCATCCATCGTTACCGTCACTCCTTTATGCTCTTTCGTATGTCTCATTTTCGCTAATTTCTTTTGCATTTTTTGAAGCTCTGACATTTGACTAAGCATTTCTTTTCCTTGTTTAAAGCTATCAAACATTCCCATAGTTTTCTTCGTTATATTAAGTAATGTATTCTTTGTCCAAGAATTATATTTAGTATATCAAACATTTATAATTTTGTCTTGGGTAAAAGATGTTTGTATGTCTGCATAAACCTCATCCAAGACATATTGGTCTTCTAGTGAGATCTTACGAAGGACAAAGTCGTGAGCTTTGTCTTTACCAAAGCGTTCGGCACGAATACCAATACGTATGCGTCTCATCTGCTTTCCTCCACATTGTTGAATAATAGATTGAATGCCTCGGTGCCCACCACTCCCTCGATTGACCTGAATCTTATACGATCCTAAAGAAATATCTGAATCATCATGTAACACAACAACTTGTTCTAAAGGAATTTTATAATATTGCATAACTGCATACACAGCTTTCCCCGAAAGGTTCATAAATGTAGTGGGTTTCATAAAAATATAGTCTCCTACTTTTGCTATATATGAATGAAAAGAATCATTTTTACGAAGCTCAATTCCAGGAATAAGATAATCCAAGCAATCAAATCCTACGTTATGATACGTGTGTTGATATTGATTTCCACTATTTCCCAGTCCAACAATAATATACATACTTTGTTATGATTGAATATATATCAGTATATCATACCCCATATCAATGTGAGATTGTTCAAGTCTTTCTGGCTGAGCATCCAGTTCAGTTGCCTCTAAATAATTTTTAAGATAATGGTAGGTCTGTTCAATTTGTGGCATTTGAGTGGGATTTGATACATATATGCCATTTTCTTCATATGATTTCTCTGATCGAGTACCGATGATGTTAACATTCACTCCATGCACACGAAAGAGCTCGATAATCTCTTGAGTTAATTGAGATGGTTCTCCATCAAAGATTATCCCGACATTAGATTTTTCTTGACGAACGCTGTGTATTTCTTCAAGATAATCTGCTCGACGATACATATTGTGAACCTCTTCATGAATCTGGGTGTAATTTTGACTTCCAGCACGAGGCTCTAATACAAAACCTCGACTTCTCCCAAACATTCGATAATTTTCTTTGATTGGCCCCCTAGCTAAATCTTCTCCAACAACCAAATTATAAATTTGATATTCATCAATATTTTGATAGGTAGTATAGAGTTCTCTCAAACGAGTAATAGAAAGATCTGTAGCTGAGTACTCTCCAATAATTCGAATGACACCTGGAATGAGGGTCACTTGTCGTAAAGGATTTGTGCGAGCTAATTTTTCTTTGATAGCTTCAACAATTTGTTGCTGTCTCCGTGCCCGATCCAAATCTCCTCCTTGAGAAACATAGCGACTCCGAGCATACCTCAAGGCGGTAGCTCCATCAACTTCTTGTACCCCGGCATCAATAACAAACCTATCATAGCTATAATTTGGACCTGGAAAAAACGGGTCATCGATAGATTCTGTAACATCTACCGTAACTCCACCAATATGATCAACTAACTTTTCAAACCCTTCAAAGTCTATCTTAATATAATTATCAATCTCTATACTAGTAATTCGACTCACATATTGAGCCATCAAACGCAAGGCCTGATCATCTGAGTCTCCTCGTCGTTTTGCTCGAGCATACACAGAATTAATCTTGGCATAATTACCATTATCATCAAAAATCAAAAAGTCGCGTGGCAAAGAAACAATCTGAATTTCTTTAAACCTATTCTCAATACGCACAACCATAATTGAATCAATCAATTCACCACTCTCATCTGCTCCTAGGAAAAGAAAACTTCTATTTTCTTCAACATCGACAGCATTAACAGTGGTATTTTCTGCAACCGTTCCATCCCCCATCACAAGCTGGGCTCCTAACAAATAATATTCTGCTTGCGTTTGCCCAATAGTAAAAATCGCAATAAGACTAAGAACAAACGTTAAGCAAAATGCTGAAACAAGAGCGACTATATGACGGGGAATATTCATATCAAATTAATTTGGATTCACGACTTCAAAGGTCAGTCCTTCTGAACTTTTTGCAACCTTGATACTATCTCCTGCGGTTAATTCACTATCTAACAACTTCAAGGCTAACGGATCTTCAATTTCACGGGTAATAATTCGCTTCAACGGACGCGCTCCCATCACAGGATCAAATCCACGCTGAGCCAGATACTCCTTCGCTTCACTGGTAAGATCAAGCGTAATACTTTGCTCTGATAATCGTTGGTGGAGTCTAGAAAGTTGAATATCCACAATCGCAATCAATTGTTGTTGAGTTAAGCCGTGAAAAATGGTAATGTCATCAAGCCTATTCAAAAACTCTGGTCGAAAGAAGTTTTGTAGTTCTTTCCGAACTATCTGCTCTATCTCCTGAACAGAAGTCTCATCTGAGTGTTCTAAAATTTTATCAGACGCAAGATTAGACGTCATAATAATGACTGTATTTCGAAAATCCACGGTACGTCCCTGACCATCAGTAAGACGCCCATCATCCAATACCTGAAGTAACGTGTGAAACACGTCTGAGTGCGCTTTCTCTATCTCATCAAGAAGAATCACACTATATGGATTACGACGAACAATTTCAGTCAACTGTCCTCCTTCTTCATATCCTACATATCCTGGAGGAGCTCCAATCAATCGAGCTACTGAATGTTTTTCCATATATTCAGACATATCAATCCGTCGTAGACTATCTGGCGTTGTGAACAAAATCTCAGTCAATGACTTCGCTAACTCAGTTTTCCCAACTCCTGTAGGACCTAAGAACAAAAAACTACCAATTGGTCGATCAGGATCTTTCAACCCACTACGTGAACGACGTATTGCTCGTGCAACGGACTCTACTGCCTCTTCTTGTCCAATAACTCTTTTATGTAACTCTTCTTCTAAATGCATTAATCGTTCCTTCTCCCCTTCTAACAGCTTATCCACTGGAATATGAGTCCATCGAGAAATTACTTCCGCAATATGCTCTTCTGTAACTTCTAAGGTCACAAATCGTGCTTGAGCTAAAGACTGTTCGGTGGCTTGAAGTTTTGCTTCTTGATCAGGAAGAGTTTTGTATTTCAATTCTGCAGCTCTATTAAGGTCATACTCTCGTTCAGCTCGATCAATTTCAACTCTGATATTATCTAATTCCGTTTGAGTACTTCGTAGCGATTGTAATATCTCTCGTTCTTTTTCCCAATCAGTTTTGAGAGTAGATACTTGGTCAGTAAGTTCTTTTAATTCTGTATTAATTTCTTCCCTTCGACTCTTTGATTTTGCATCTCTTTCTTTTGATAAAGCTTGTTTTTCTATCTCAAGCTGCATTGTACGTCGTTGCAAAAAATCAATTTCTTCAGGAGCGGATTCTAACTGCATTCTCAGTTTTGCGGCAGCTTCATCGACTAAATCAATCGCCTTATCAGGTAGTTGCCTATCTGAAATATACCGTTGAGATAATTGAGTAGCCGAAATCAATGCAGGATCAGTAATTCGCACTCCGTGATGTAACTCATACCGTTCCTTAATCCCCCGCAAAATACTAATAGTATCCTCTGTACTTGGTTCTGCTACAGTTACTGGTTGAAATCGTCGTTCTAAAGCAGCATCTTTTTCAATTTCCCGATATTCTTTTAAGGTTGTGGCACCAATCATATGAAGTTCTCCACGAGCTAAAGCAGGCTTCAACATATTTCCCGCATCTACCGATCCTTCACTCTTTCCAGCACCGACAATGGTATGAAGTTCATCAATGAACAAAATCACTTCTCCTGCAGCTTGCGTCACTTCTTGAATAATAGCTTTCAGTCGTTCTTCAAAATCCCCACGAAACTTTGCACCAGCAAGTAAGGCACTCACTTCTAAGGAAACAATACGCTTATCTTTTAAGCCATCAGGAACATCTCCATTAATAACTCTCAGAGCAAGTCCTTCTATTACAGCTGTTTTTCCTACACCAGGTTCTCCAATCAAAACAGGATTATTTTTCGTCCGTCGAAGTAAAATTTGCATAATACGTCGAATTTCTTCATCTCGTCCAATGACTGGATCAAGTTTTCCAGAACGAGCTCGCTCGGTAAAATCAGTACCATATTTCAAAAGAGCATCCATAGTTTGTTCTGCATTTTGAGAATGAATTGGATTTGATTGTCTTTGTTGTTTCATATGTTTCATTACAGTTTCTAATGATACGTGAGCGGTAAGGCTCGGAAGATATTCTAAACAGGCTACAAATAGTGTATCAGCTCCGATAAAAGAATCCTGAAAGGACTCCTGGAGGTCTTTCGCTTTCTGAAAAACCTGTGAAGTTTTAGCACTCATATACTGCCCTGCTTCTGCTTGAGATGAATGAGACATATCTTGCAGTTCAGCGTACAATACCGATACCAATTGCTGATAATCTTGATCAATCGATCTCATTAGGGATTGGGTCACCCCCTCAGGGAGTCGTAATAGTTCATAGGCAATATGTTCTGGTTCAATGGCCTGATGTCGAAGCTCTCGAGCAAGTTGCTGGGCTGACTGAATAGCCTGTAGTGATTGGTGAGTAAAATCATTTGGATTCATAAAGATATGTATAATTATTATACTCCTTCTCGACCTAATCGTCGAACTGTTGAAAAATAAGACTCCTTCTTTGTATCGTCGATATTTTGGACATTAAAAACGGTACGCTGAATCGGGTGAAACCCAACAAACGCAAGTACTCCGTGCTTCAATCCTTGATAAAAGGAATCCTTTCTTACCCAATAAGAATACCACTGAGGAATCGTCTGGGTATAAATAACCCGTGCAGATCGACCAGAGAGGCGTTTTTCCCACCCGGGAATAAACCTATCCATATGCATATTAAAAGCAAATCCAGGGAGCAAAATTCGATCAAAGAGCCCTTTTAATTTTGCAGGGACAGATTCCCACCATACGGGGGTAACAATAACCCAGTGATCACACCACTCTAGGTTCTGTTGTTGTTCTATTAAATCGGGTTCAAGTTCTTGTATAGATTTGTAGCCATTCTTAAGTACTGGATCAAACGACAGTGATCGCAAATGAACCAATCGAACGGTATGTCCCGCCTCACGAGCTTCTTGAGCATATATTTTCGCTAAATCAGTACCAAACACTGATTTATAGGGACTCGCATCTAAAACGTAAATTTGTTTTGCCATACAGAATTTATTGCAAATATATATACTTAGTATACCACAAAAGAAGACCCTCAGCACGATGCAAAGGATCTAGTGGTAAAGTTTACACATTTCTATTGATATTCCAACCCTGTCTGATAAGATTCTTGTAAGTATTTTCTCGTACCAACATATTTTCGTATAGTTTTACGAGAATTTCCTGAGCTTGTTCGTGGCTCATTTTTCCTACTTCATGTTCAAACAACGTTAAATTGAATTGTTGCTCTAAAGTCAAATGAGTATTGTCCATCATAGTGATACCCTCCATCACTAAACTACCTAAACCATATCAAAATTACGAGTAAATGTAAAGTAGGTTATCCACATTAGACAGGATTATAGCCTACCCACCTTCTGATTCACTTCTTAATTTGCGAATAGAAAAGGATTGTATCATTTTTTTTGATACTTTACCATGTTGCTCAAAAAAAATATGCCGTGCTTTGGTATCCATATATTTATCTTCAAATACAGTACCATCTCGAAGTTTAACTCGAACAGTCTTACCTTTATATGTTGAGGAATGAGTTGACATAAAAGAAACGTATCTCGTTATCACAGAAGCCAATTAGTATAGAATCAGTAATCAGCTTCTGTAGAAAATGAGATATTATATATCTTGCTGGTCAATTTTTTGCACAAAGCGTACTAATGATCGTACTGTTTGACCAGTAGCTCCATCAACACCTATGGCATTTTTCTTTTTGTTATAAGCTGATCCTGCAATGTCTAGATGAGCCCATTTATAAGCTTTTGGTGATTGAATATCGAGATTAGTATTTCTAAATAAATTCTGATCTACAAAATGAGATAAGAATAATCCAGCAGTAATATGCCCTCCCATTCCAGCTTCTTTTCCAAGATTCAAAAGATCTGCAACATCCCCTTGTACTTGCTCTCGAAGAACTTCTGCCATAGGAACATATATTGTTTTTTCTTGTTGCTCAAGGAAAGTTTCTTGCAAGAGCTCAATCAACTCTCGATCGTTTCCCATCAAAGCAGTGAAGTGTTCTGTAAGAGCCCGAACACAAGCCCCAGTCAAAGTTGCTGCATCAATAATATAATCAGGATCTTGGAGCGTAGCGTATGTTAAAGCATCTGCCAAAGTTAATCTTCCTTCTGCATCGGTATTGATAACTTCAATCGTTTGACCTGAATAGGAAGTCAGAATGTCATCCGACTTATAGGCATTTCCTCCCACCATATTCTCTGCAAAGGCAGAAATCCAATGAACTTCTGTATGATCTAAATCAAGAAGTGATAATGTTTTCATTACTCCAAACATTGTAGCGGATCCCCCCATATCCATTTTCATCGTTTTCATATGTCCTCCAACTTTGATATCCAATCCTCCAGAATCATAGGTCAAGCCCTTTCCGACCAAAGCAATACGATTTTTGACATCGCCTTCTGGCTTCATAACTACATGCACTAACACTGGCGGATTTATACTCGCCCTCCCAACTGCTAGAAAAGCTCCCATACCCATTTCTTCTAATGCATCTTTATGGATAATTGAGACTTCAACTTGAGACTTCCCTTCAAATTCAGTACGAATTCGATCTACCACAGTAGCTGGGTTAAAAGTATTTGGTGGTAAATCAATTACTTCTCTGGTCAAAGTAATTCCTTTTGCTAACGCAGCTAACTCACGCTCTACTTTCAAGGTTTTCAATGAAGTATCTTCTTCTGACAATGACAAAGTCAAGGTTTTAGATTGTTTTTTATCTGGAGCTAAATAGGTGTCTAACTTCCAAGCTGCTTGATACATTCCTAATGCAAATCTCAATAGGGCATCTTGCTTTGAGTCATCTGAACCTTCTCCGTCACAAAACCCGTGTAAGGTAAAAGTATCAATATTCGTTTTTGACAGACTATGAATAACTGAGCTTCCTAACTCATAAAAGTCAACCTCATCCCATACATCAGTAGATTTTATCGATGACTCTTTAGTAACCCCTATATATACAGCATTAGATTCAGGAAGATAAGCTATCTGCTTATATGCTCCAGTAAACTTCATACACTCTCTTAATTCTTCAGTCAGAACTGATTTCACTGATTCTTTCCTAACTAAATACACGTGTGTAGCGGTTGTAAGTGGAATGGGCGAAAACGTATAATTCATAGTATATATCTTAATATATCTTTATTATACCATAAAGAGCTAAAAATTGAACAATTTCTCTTACCATCCCCTTTCAAAAAAATCGAACAAACCTGAGAGGGCTTGTTAAGAATACGTATCGCCAAACTATTGCTCCGCGATGTCTTTTCGTAACACCTCGTAGATATATGCAAGAACTTCTTTTGCAGTAGTACATTGAACTAACTCTGATCTTAAAACCTGAGCTCCTGGAAATCCTTGAAGATACACCTTGAAAAACTTTTTCATAATAGCAAAGTTTTTGTTCGTTCCCCAGGTTTGATCAAATAACGTAACGTGTTTCGCTAAAAGCTCCAAGCGATCTTGCACAGATTTTTGCGTAGGATCAATATTTTTATCAAAAATCCACGGATTTGAAAATACTCCTCGACCAATCATTACCCCATCCATTCCGTAAGCAGCTACCAAGTCTAGCCCATGCTGATATGAGCTCACATCTCCGTTACCGATAATCAATGTCTCGGGTGATTCTGATTCACGAAGTGCAATAATTCGAGACATTTCTTCCCATCGTGCAGGTACATCAGAGAGATCACGAACAGTCCTCATATGAATAGCCAGTGCAGGAAGATTGAACGCTAATAAATGACCAATCCACTCCTCAGTTTGAATTTCTTTAAAGCCTAAACGAGTCTTGACGGTGACAGGCATTTCCCCTGCCCCCTCCTGAGCAGCTTGAATAATATCTGTAGCCAAAGAAGGTGTTTTGATCAAAGCAGAACAAGCTCCTTGCTTAATAACTTTCTTTACAGGGCACCCCATATTAATATCTAATCCATCAAAGCCTTTCTCTCTCGCTAGTTTTGCTGCCTGGTAATAATGTTCGGGTGTTACACCCCAAATCTGGGCTACGAGCGGACGTTCTTGTTCTGTATATTGCAATCTATGAACAACCTTAGAATGTCCATACTCCGAAGCGAGCCCTTCAACACTCGTAAACTCCGTTACCATAACATCAGGTTGTCCACACTCTGCAACAATTCTCCGAAATACAGTGTCCGTTACATCTTCCATTGGAGCTAATACAAAAAACGGTCGAGGAAGGTGATGCCAAAAAGAATTCTGTATATTCATCTCTCTATGATTGTTTAATTATTATCATTACTTGTATAAAACCAAACGCACACTCTATTATAGAAATGTGCGTTTGTATCAAAGGGTTGTAACCAATTTATTTAATCGGAATCTTCTTTGATTTAACTTTTTCAGATTTTGGTAATGTGACACTGAGGACACCATCTTTGAGTTCAGCAGATGCTTTCTCTGCATCAACATCAATCGGAAGGATGACTGAGCGAGAGAATCCTCCCCAATAACACTCTTGATAAAAGTAATTTTCTTGCTTAACTCGAGCAGAATTTCGTCGTTGCCCTGATATGGTTACCATATCATTTGTAATAGACACGTCCAGATCCTTAGAAGTCACTCCTGCAATAGTTGAGACAATGACAATATCGTTTTCCGTTTGAAACACGTCAATCGTTAGAGCTCCTTCTACTGATTCGTCATCTTCTTCATCTGAGATAGACTGCATTACTGGTTGTTCAACCTCTTCTTCAACTTCTTCGATTACTTCTTCCTCTGCAAAGCGACTTCGCAAGCTCTCTCTGAGATCCTGCTCTTCTACCAAGGCATCGTTATCATCAAAGTCCACGGCTCCTGTTAATTTTCGTAAGATGCTAGACATACATTTTGGTTAAATTAGTATTACCTTCTTGTATTGATTTTATCATACCAAACCATTGCAAAAAAGGCAAGAATTTATTGCGAATCTGTTTGCAGTTCTTTCACTAAATGCAACATATACAAAAAACTCGGGATAAACACAACCAAATAAAACACTTGGAACATTTCAAGGTTCCCTTCACTCATCTGGATGGAGTAATTGTAGAGTCCATGGAAACCGATACTAGCCAAAGCACCTGTGAGTAAAATGAATACATTTCGATTATTGCGGTATATAGCTAAAGCGTAACCAAAGAAAAAGGTACTCATAATATGCACTAATACTGCAGTAATTGATCGAACCAGTAATAATTGCTCTAACCCATTTCCCATAGAATCAAAGCGAGCGAGTACTAACACAAAATTCTCAATTCCTGCAAATCCAAGTGCTATTGTTGCTGCATAAATAAATATATCTATTGGTTCATCCCAAAATTGAGCTGTCATAGCGAAAAAGTAAAGTAACAGGACTTTCATAACCTCTTCGTTGACAGCTCCAGTGAGAAAAGAAAGAAGTACTGGATTGAATTCTTGTCCTGAACTCACCAGTGCGGATTGAATAAAGTAGCCTATCATTAGAATCGGTATTGCAGACAGTATTCCAATAATGAAAACAAAGCTTATATCACGAATGCGTTCAGGATGAATATCCTTTTTCAATACAAAGTAAAGCCAAGCCAGACTTGGCGCAAACGCAATAAACAATGAATATACAATGAGCAGAATGTTCTGCATAGAAAGTTATTCTACCATTTCTTTTAATTGACTTTTGACTTTTCGGGCGTATTCTCGATCAAGTTTTGAACGTTTTTCCTTTGACCTCCGAACTTCTTGTAATAAATTATCTATCGCCAAATCCGTTGCTGTAATAACATTTTCTGCACCCCCTTCACTAATCCAATATTGATCAGGTTCGATACATTTTACTGATACAGATACTTGACTATCAGGCAGCTCGCCTTCTATTCTGCACTCTAACCAAGCTTCCACACCAGCTACTTTGGAAAGTTTCGAACATTTCTCTTGAATAGTATTTTGAATATCTACTGGAACAGTAATATGTTTAAAAAAGAAATCTATTTTCATATCTTTGTATAATTATCCTACTATTCTATTATACCTCATTTTAGAAAATTTGTCTTATCCATTAACGGTATCGTAAATATTGATCTAAATACACAGCCTCCTCCTTAATACAAACTCCAAACACTTCTTTCACTCGATCTTGTATCTTAGTAATTAACGCCTGAACATCTGCAAAAGTTGCATCATTATTGGGGTTTATAATATAATTAGCATGCTTAGAACTCACTTCTACACCTCCTACTTTTGTTCCTTTTAAGCCTGCCTGTTCAATAAGATATCCTGATGGGATAATCCCCTGCTTATTAAACTCTACTAATTGAGGATACTGGTTCAATAATTTCTGCTCTGTTATCTTACGCTCATCATAGTTTTGAAAAATACACCCTGAACAAGCGACTCCAACTGGTTGATTCTGTTGCTTTCGCTGAATAAATTCTCGTACTTGCGTTCGCGCTTCCTCAACGTCTCCAGGCTGCAGAGTAAATAGACCTGAAAGAATAATATCCGTATTTTCTGAGTCCTTAAACATTGAGTATCGATACGCAAACTCAATGTCATCTTTTGGTATCTCACAAACAAGACCATCTCTCAACACTCTCACAGAAGTTAATAAATCTTTCGTCTCTCCTCCAAAAGCCCCAGCATTTCCCCGTATAGCGCCCCCAACACTCGCGGGCACTGATGGACACCACTCCAGACCAACAAGGCCTGCTTGATGCGTTTTTGCAGTCAAAGCACTAAAGGAAACTCCTGCTTCTGCGTATACTTCATTTCCTTCAATAGAAACACCTTGGGTCGCAATCTTAATAATCACTGCATCGATCACTTGATCATCCCGAATAATCAAATTACATCCTGCACCAATAAGCCCTACTGGCAATTGATGTTCACGAGCAAAAGCCACAGCCTCAATAATTTCAGCTTCTGTCTTGGCGATCACAAAGTACCGTGCATTCCCGCCAATACGGAATGTTGTATATGGTTTCAGGGAAATATGTTCTTGTAAATTCATAGAATTATCATTATCTTAATCGTAATCCGAAGTACTGATCTTGTCTCATCACACCTTCATACTGTAGCGAATAAGGGGTCTTTTGGTCAATTTCTTGAGAAGATACCTGCCAATCAATATTCCATTGAGGAGGAACATTGATTCTATGTTCAAATTGCCCTCCGACAACTCCAGATTGTTTTTGATGTAAAAAAGTGTAGATTTGGTGGGGTTTAACCCGAAATGGGAGCTCATACGTAACGGAAATTTCTGAAGTATCTTGAGGAGGGGTCACTCGCCATCCAGCAAAGACTGTTTTGCCTGACTCCACACTCTCCGTCACATTCCATTCCGAGTAATGTTGCTCTGTCTGTTCTACCGATCGCAAGATTGGATCTCTATCATACGCAGCGATATTTTCTCCCCACTCAAAGGGTTGTTGTCGATCTTCAAATCCAGTTGAACCAATCAAAGTTGATCCTTTTGGAACATATATCCGCATATAATTAATATGTGGGCGGTTCCACCACTCAAACTCTGTTTCTCCTCCCTTATGATGTCTCCTGACCGTAACGGTATTTGTCACTCTCCCATCTTCAGCAATCTGTGTGTTAATAGTAAAGTCATCCTCTATCACTCCATCGGTCTTAAATCCACCAATATTAGAATGATTCACTTGCAAATAATCCTTATCTGTCTGATACAAATGCCCTCCGATATTTAATTTTTCTACACGTTGTTGCAACTGAGTATCTAAAAAGTATAACAATATATGACGTTCTTGAAACGAACTCATAATTGACTCCAATACCTCAGGGAATTGCTCTTGTCCTGCGTTTAATAAGCGAGAAATCAACTCTGGAGCCAAATCATCAATAAACTGTTTCGGCCGATTTTCTTCAATATCATAGGCTTCACCAGTCTGATACTGAGTAATACGCACAAAGTTATCCGCATTAACAATGGTATCATACTCTTCCATCTCAATAGGCCCTGTAATACGTAATAACCGCTCAATAACGGTAGGAGTCAGAGAAATCACTCCATCAGGAGTAGCTCCCCCCGTTTTTTCATAAAAGTTCATTATTCGTTCTGCACTCGTTGGGAAATCAGCAAACCAATTCACATCTCGTAAAAACCATTGTGGTGTTAATTCTTGTAATGGTTTTGGTGGTTGAATTTGTCGGGTAAGTTGTCCATCTGGACGATAAATTTCCTCAATTGATAAGGATTCAACCACACCTTGATCGATATTCATTACTCCATAACTCCCGATAAACCCTCCCGTAGCCCGTAGCTCTTGATTATTTTGAAAAATAAAGAGATACCTTCGGCCATAATCATATCCTACAAAAGTCAAGAACACATCAATAATCTGATCAAAATCTTGCAACAAATCTAACGTCACAGGAAGTGCCTTTTGCACAAATACAAGATCGTTTCGAACACTCCCAGGAACGATCCGAGAAGGAATAGCTTGAATATCTTTTTCTATTTCACGTATAATAGGATACATCTTTCGTGTAACATCTTGAATGTCTTTCATACTTTCCGTAAGATTTTTTTCAGAAGCTGGATCAAATGGATTTACTTTATTTTCAGAAAATGGCTCCAGAGTTTGTAATAGTTCAGCAGATAAGATACTAAGTTCCGCAGTATTTTGTGTTAATCGTTCAATACGAAAACCTAAAGACAACCCTGGTATATGACGAGTAATCAGCCCAATATTTCCTTGAAGTGAAGATATTTCAGATGAAGCATTGCTCAAACCAAATGAAACATCCTCCAAATGTTCCGCAATAGCAAATAACCCCAGCTCTTCATCTGTTCTTACCAACTTTTCAGCAGCAGCTACTTGCAGAGAAATATTATCTTTTACTCTCACACCTCGATTGAGAAAGAAAAAACTCGGAAGTACAAGGTTGGACAGAATAATCAAGATAGAAAAAGCAATAAAAGCAGGTTTCAGTTCAGGATACCACTTGAGTCTTGGAATAGATATTTCTGGAAATTGAATCTCAGGAAATTGAATTTCTGGTAAACTGACATCAGTTACAAACGAGCCTATTTGTTTTCTCCATTTTTCAAAGTGAGCATTCTCAAACAGTCTGTGAGTAGGAGGAACCTCTCCTCTTACAGAGTTTTTCTGGTTCTGAGGAACAAATTGTACTGGATTAATATCCAATGGTAAACCCTGATATGTTGATGGAAGAGCCTCCTCCTTCGACAAAAACAACTCCAATGAATCAGTAGCTAAGCATCTTGATGAGGATGAATCTGAGGAGGGTAATTCTCTTAAATCATCAAAATAATCTACATAATCACCTTTTTTCACATCAGAATATTCTTTTGTAAAACTTGGACCTAAATCTAAATCAAAGTCCATCCAATGAGTCGTTGAATGAGAATCGGTATTTGAAGAAGACTGATAATTACGCTCAGTGGAGCGAGACACTATTTGTTTTAGATCAACCACTGATGGCGATTTTCGAGACATATGAGCAATGCTATTTATTTAATACTATCATTATACAGGTCTCTAGTCTTTTTGGCCATATCTGACCAAGAATATTTTGTTAATAATTGTGGTGTAATGAGATTCTGACGCTCTCTAATATGATTGTCTTGAAGTACTCTCTTCATTGCCAAATACATATCTCTCTCATCATGTGGATTCATATAATCAAGGTCTGGTCCAAAAATTTCGGGTAAACAGGTTGCATTTGAGAGAAGTACTGGTGCCCCCATAGCAATAGCTTCTAATGGAGGTAATCCGAAACCTTCATGAAAACTTGGAAAAACATAACATACACAATCTTCATATAACTGTAATAACTCTTTATCAGGCACAAAACCTGGGAACACAACTCTGTCGGAAAGACCTAATTCGTGAGCTAATGCAATTACTCTCTCAAAAAAATAGTCTGTTTTTCCTACTATGACTAAGCGAATATCATCATCAATATCTTTATCACAAATGACGTATTGAAATGCACGTAATAACCCTTCAATATTTTTATGAGGATAGACATTTCCTACATATAAAAGAAATTTTCCTGGTTGAATATTATCATACGAAGAGTAATCCAGACTCTCTTTATTCACAGGATGAAATAGTTCAAGATCAATACCATTATAAATTCGAGTGATGTTTTGAGA
>PXDG01000017.1 GCA_003565105.1 Parcubacteria group bacterium
CGAATGAGCTCCAACATCATTCGTAAGTCTTCTCGTGGAGCATGCCCTCCTACGTGGACATCCATCATTTTATAATGAATAATCTTTGCTCTCTGTCGAGCCAAGAGATCTTTGACGCGCTGGACAGAATCTTCATTTCCTGGGATAACCGATGATGAAAATATCACCGTATCACCTTTTTCAATATGGAAGTTCCGATGCTCTCGGTTGGCAATCCGCATAAGAGCGGCATTATCCTCTCCTTGCGTTCCGGTACAAAGAATAGTTACTTTCTCAGGAGGAAGTTTCATCGCTTCTTGAGGAGTAATAATAACCTTATCGTTATAATCGGTATAATTAAGCTCTTTCATTAAGCCTAAATTGGTCCGCATACTAAACCCTTCAATAACTACTGAGCGTCCGTACTTCTCAGAGATCTTAATGATTTGTTGCAGACGATTAAGCATTGATGAGAACGTCGCAGCAATCACTCGTCCCTTAGCTTCTTGAAAAATCTCATCGAGATTGGTCTGAATAGTTGTCTCAGAAATAGCTGTTCCTGGCTTTGAAATACCTGTACTATCAGACAAGAAGACTGTCACTCCTTCATCTCCAATCCGTTTATACATATCCAAATCAGCTGGTTCCTCTCCTAAGGGAGTTTTATCGATTTTAAAGTCACCCGTATGAACAATCACTCCTTCTGGAGTCTCAATCTTGAGGGCAGTTGAGTCAGGGATACTATGATTAATATGCAAAACATGAATGGTAAAGACCCCAAGCTTGAAAACATCTCCTGGCTTCACCACGTGTCCATTCAAGGCTGGTGCCAATGGATTTTCGGCTTGGCGTCGATGCATCATAGCCATAGTCAAAGGGGTGGCATAAATAGGAGGGTTCCCAATCATTCCCATAACGTGAGGAACACCTCCAATATGATCCATATGACCATGAGTAATCAAAATTCCTCGAATATTATCTTCTTTTCCCCGTAAATAACTCGGATTGGGAATCAGATAATCAATCCCAGGCTGATCCTCTTCAGGAAATTTCAAGCCCATATCTACGGCAATAATATCTTTTCCGTATTCGATAATAGTCATATTCCGTCCTCCAATTTCTTCTGAACCTCCCAAAGGGATAATTCGTACAGTTTTTGTTCCTTCTGGGAAGGGTTCTTTGGTATTTAAGTACCGATCACTTTCGTGACTCAAATCTTTGAGAAAGGTCACTCCAGCGCGGATATCTTGTGCTTTATTCATAAATAGTTAATTAGATAATTACAACAACAGGAAGAACCATCGGTCGTCGTTCTGTTTTGGCGTATACAAATTGCCCCATCTGATCACGCAGTTCATCGCGAATATATGAGGTATTAATTTCTTGAGCATCGGATAAAATACCTTCAACAATAGTTCGAGCATTGGTATTAATCTCCGTCACTAATCGTTGAGATTTTTCCATATCTACAAATCCTTTAGATACAATATCGGGATCTTGCAGGAGTTTTTTATTCGAAGAATCAATCAAAACAATAAGGTTTAAAATTCCATCTTCAGACATCAACTGCCTGTCACGGATAACCACATCTTTCAAATCTCCAACTCCGAGTCCATCTACCATTACATCATAAGAAGGTACTGTCTCAGGAGTACTTTTTCGTTGTTTATAGTCAAACAAAATCACTCGACCATTCTTGGCTACGATAGCATTTCTATCGGCATACCCTTTACTAATGGCAAGGTCAGCATTTTGGCGAAGAAGATACATCGGGCCATTGGTCGGGACAACATATTTCGCAGGAACAGTATCATATACCATCTCTAAATCACCTTGCCTAGCATAGGCTGAGTGACGAGTTCCCAGTGGTCGGTAGTGATAAATCTTTGCTCCGAGTTTTGCAAAGTTATCATTCACCTTCTGAACGGATCGTTCATTTCCAGGAATAAGTTCCGAAGGATATGCTACCGCGTCTCCCTCTTGAAGAGAGAATGTTGAATGTTCTCTATTCGCCATTCTCATAAGATGAGGAATATCATCACCACTAGATCCTGCAATAATAACAATCAGCTTGTTAGAAGGAACCTCATCCAAGGAGGTCGGACCAACAAACGTTCCTGGTTTCACCTGAAGATATCCTTTTTTTCGAGCGGTATTAAAGGTATTCAAAATACTCTTCCCTTCAATAAAAATATGTTTATCCAGAGATTCAGCAGCATCTACAATTTGCTGAAGTCGACCAAGCATTGACGGAAAGGTTGAAATAAACACTTTCCCATCTTTATTATTACAAATATTAAACACTTCCTCGGCAATCGATGCTTCGGTAGGCGCAAAACCACTTGCCTCAGCGCCAAGACTGCCCAACATCAAAATAGTGGCATCTTTCCCAATGGTTTTCTTGGCATTCACCAACCACTTAGGAGTCTCTCCCGTGGTATCAGCTTTAAAATTTCCCATATACCCAATTTTTCCCTGCATCGTATAAATACACAGCCCAATTGTTCCTTGAACATTCGACCCTACAGGGAACGTAGATACCTTAAATGATCCCACTCGAACACAAGCATTCTCCTTCAAGATATGCTTCTTATATTCAATATCTCGTGAATAAAAATTATGTCGAGATTCAAGAACCGCAAAAGTAGATTCTGTAGTATAAATATGGAGATTCGGAAACATTGCCATCAAATATGGAGCTGCTCCAATATTATCAGGATGTGGAGAAGTAAATATTACACCTTTAATTTGATCTTGTTTATCAGCCAAATACTGCGTATTAGGAATCACACAATCCACCCCAGGTTGCTCTGATCCTGGCATTTCCACTCCCATATCAATCAGAAGGATATCTCCTTCTTGCTCAATCGCCCACATATTCTTCCCTAACTCTTCTAATCCTCCCAAAGGGATAAGCTTTACTGCCTGACGTGAAGTGTCTGGTATTGTCCGTTTTTGGGAAAAGTTTTTTCCTCCTCTTCGTGAGCGAGAATTTTTCTTCCGACCATTTCCATTACTGGATTGGTTTGATCGCTTTTCATTCATAGCGCTTATTTTATAATTCTATAGTATACACAAAAGAACCATCAGTTGAGTTTGTTGTTTTATATAATAAAAGGAAAATACAAGCAAAACTGGGCTTCTTTAGATGTGACTAGGAGAGAATCGAACTCTCAGGTGACGCCTATCGTACTAGTCGATGATGAGCAAATACACAATATTACTCAGAAGTTTTTGCTCGAGTAACAGAAACTTTTGGAGATTCAATAATCTCATTTTTTACTAACAGGTTATGTACTGTTCGACTTGGTTGAGCTCCAACAGAAATCCAATACTTAATTCGATCAGCATTAAACTGCTGTTCTTTGGTCATTGGATTATACATACCAACAGCTTCAACAAATTTTCCTTTCACTGCTCGATGACGCTCAGCAACAACAACCTTGTATACTGGGCTATTCTTCTTTCCTCCTCGGGACAAACGGATACGTAACATATCTTCTTATAACTGTTATAACCTATATATAATTGAGTGTCTAACCACTCCTTTGGATTCTCGTAATAAATTCCTATAGCTAGTATATAGAGTTTGGGGGATTTTGTCAAATACGATCAGGGATCATAGCCAGAGCTTTTTTGACAACCCGATAGTGATGATCGTCATCTGCTTGTCGATTTTCTAATAATGTATCGAGATTACCAAGATGAATCCCATCGCAACTCTGTGGTTTTCTCCGGCTCAGTGAGTCGCGGAACTCCTGTAGTAGATCCGCGGAATTGGAAGTTTCGGTATGTAGCATCTGCTGATTCCCAATCAAAAACATCCACAAAAGCAATAAGCTCCTCAAAGTCCACATCTAACTCTTCTTTCATTTCCCTTCTGATCGTGTCTTCAAATCCCTCTCCATCTTCCAAATGACCTCCCAGCATCCTGGAAAGAGTCTCCGATTATCTGCTCACTTTTGAGCTAATATTTTTCCTTAATGCTTTCTTCTATTCTACTCTGTTGCATTCAATTCCTGAAACGAAAAATTATATCCCATTCTCACCTCTCTCATTTTTAAAAATCCACTTACGATACATTGGAGATCTCTATCCATCCTAGATTATTAGAATTTCATAATATAGAGTTCTCTTCCAGTGAGAAATTCAATAGTTCCCAAAAAGATTTTTTCAAAAATAAGGAGGCCCTCGTAAAATGACATTATATACAAAAACTCAATTTTGCTATATAATAAGGGTAATTCAACTGACTAGACGAAAAATCGTCACAATATTGATCTTGTTAAGGTATAAATACTATGGATGGCAAACTGCGCAAAAATGTGCTTGGTGTTATTTTCGACCATGAAAATAACGTTCTTATCGTATCTCGAGCCAATGATCCACTTCACTGGCAATTCCCACAGGGTGGAGTAGATTATGGGGAAAATCGAACTGACGCGATTATTCGAGAACTTGGAGAAGAACTTGGTACAGAAAAATTCACAATTTTAGGAGAGTGTCCCGAAAAACATGTCTACAAGTGGGCTAAAAACCTAATTCGCGATGAAAACGTTGGCCAAGAACAGACCATTTTCCTTTTACGATTTAATGGAAATAGTAGTGAAATTCGTGTAGATCAAAGGGAACTCGGAGGTTTTTTATGGATACCCCCGAATAAGGTACCTATTTTTCTTCACGATTACCGTAAACCCGTATGGGAGCTTGTTGAAAAATACTTTAACCTCTCTACCTTTGAACTCAAATCCACTTAAACTACGAACCTTATGAAACAATCTCATATTTTCACTAAAACACGAAAAGATATCAGTAAAAATGAAGAATCAAAAAATGCCCAAATTCTTCTCCGTGCAGGATTTATTCACAAAGAGATGGCAGGGGTATATTCTTACCTCTACCTAGGAAAACGGGTCTTAGATAAGATCCAACAAGTAATTAGAGAAGAGTTAGATGCTATTGGCTGCCAAGAGATTATTATGACAGCACTCCAAAGCAAAACTGTTTGGGAGCCTACCAATCGGTGGGCAGATGATGTGGTTGACAACTGGTTTAAAACAAATCTCGCTAATGGAACCGAACTTGGCCTAGCCTTCACTCACGAAGAGCCAATGACTCGAATTATGAGAGAGTATGTTTCCTCATATAAAGATCTCCCTCAACTAACCTATCAATTTCAAACAAAATTCCGAAACGAGGCTCGGGCAAAATCTGGTATTATGAGAGGAAGAGAGTTTCTTATGAAAGATCTCTACTCTTTTCATACAGATAAAGAATCTCATTTGGTTTTTTACAACCAAATGAAAGACGTGTATATGAAAATCTTTACTCGTCTTGGACTCGGAGAAGGAACTTTTCTGACTATGTCATCAGGAGAACCTTTTTCTCAATACTCTTTTGAGTTTCAAACCCTCTCTGAGGCTGGTGAAGATACCATTCTCTATGACACCCAGCACAAAGTAGCAGTCAACAAAGATGATTATTCTGAGACAATATTTTCTGACTTTGGAATTGATATGAAAGACCTCAATCTCCTAGAAGGAAAATCAATTGAAATTGGTGACATCTATACTCTTGGAACAAAATATTCTGAAGCTCTTGGATTAACCTACGCTGATGCAAATGGGCAGAATATTCCTGTCTTTATGGGAAGTTATGGCATTGGAGTAAGTCGTATTATGGGAACAATGGTAGAATTTTTTGCACAAGGAGACAAAATGACGTGGCCTGAAGAGATTGCCCCATTTAAAGTCCATCTCATAGCATTAAATACAGATAAATCGGAAGTAATGAAGAGCGCTGAACAACTCTATCAGGACCTCCATACAACAGGAATAGAAGTGCTCTTTGACGACCGAGATGAACGTCCAGGTTCAAAATTTAGTGATGCAGACTTAATTGGAATACCTCATCGAGTCATTGTTAGTAACCGAAGTCTCGAACATGGAGGTGCGGAATACAACGGCACTATCCTCAGTCTCGATCAAATACAAAAAGAACTCTCGTAAAAAGAGTTCTTTTTGTGTATTTTAGTAAAAACCTGCAAAACATTCAACAACTATCTTAGCCATCCCTAGTTTACTTAGGTTATAAAAAATATCTCTTTAATTCTTGTCCATCATATTCTAAAACAATTGGTTTACTTGGAGGCAACTTAAGATTCAGCATCTCTTCCGTAGACAGGTGTTGCATAGCACGAATAAGAAGCTTAAGACTATCTTCATGAGCGACAATCAACATACTCTTTCCTGCTTCTAAAGAAGGGATAACAACATCCTCGTAACACCTTTTTACCCGTAGTTCAACGTCCGCAAAGCTCTCTCCTAACGGTAAGATATAATCAGTTACTGCATATTTAGGATCTAGTCGAGGATTTCTTTCATCTGTTTCTGTCAATAATGGAGCTTGTACATCATATGACCCTCTTATTTCATGAATTTTATCTCCTCCATACTGTTGTATTGCTTCCGTATGAGTCAACCCTTGAAGAACTCCATAGTGTCGAGGATTTAATCGCCAATCTCTCACTTCAGGAATCCACAGTAAGTTCATAGCTTCTAAAATAATCCAAGCACTCACAATGGAGCGCTGTAAATATGATGTAAGAGTAATATCAAAACTATATTGCTCCTCAAGTAAAGTAAATCCAACTTCCTTCAATACATTTTTTCCTTCTTCCTGTAACGGGATATCTTCCCAACCTGTAAATCGTTTTTCAGCATTCCAAACGCTGGGACTATGACGTACAAATACAATTTTTGCCATACCAAGAGTATTATCGTTTAAAGAATGTAAACCAAGAACTACCCTGATCTTTTTTGAAAGTCAAGTAATATTTCTTTAGAACTCGAAGACTCTTCTCATCAAGCTCATATACCAGTGGTTTTCCTGTAGGAATTTCCAAATCGAGAACTTGTTCGTTGGTTAAATTCTCTAGGTTTTTAGCCAGAGCTCTGAGACTATTTCCGTGAGCAACAATGATTAGGCGTTTTCCTGACTGAATAGCAGGTTTCAGTTCTTGCTCCCAATACGGAAGTACTCTATCGAGAGTATCTTTCAAAGATTCTCCAATAGGTAACTCTTCTGAAAGAATCTCACGATAGCGTTCTTCTCGAGAAGGGTGGCGAGGATCAAATTCTGAGAGTAATGGAGGTCTTGTATCATAGGCTCTTCGCCAACTTTTCACCTCATCTGCCCCATAATCTTCAATTGCATCATTTTTATTCTTCCCTTGAAGCCCCCCATAATGACGCTCATTTAATCTCCAACTTTTACTCACTGGGAGCCAGGTCATTCCCGACTCTTCCATCGCTAATTGAAAAGTACGAATTGCTCTTTTGAGAACAGAAGTGTAGCCTTGATCAAAAACAAACCCATTCTCTTTTATAATGGCTCCAGCAGTCCGAGCTTCTTGTTCTCCTTGTGCAGACAAATCAACATCGGACCAACCAGTAAATCGATTGAGACTATTCCAAACACTATTTCCATGACGAATCAATACCAAGCGATAAGCCATATGTATTATTTACCATTAATCTCTATTTCTCTTTTGATGAATCATCAGAGCTATCTTCTTCAATTACGTCAATTTCTGGTTCACTCACTGTAGAATCCATAATTTTCTTATACAGATACTCTCTTAACTCATTGTTGGCTTTCAATTCTTTTCTTGCAGCTTCTAGTCCTTGACCAATTGTTTTTCCATCAAGGTCTTGGATATAAGAACCTTTTTTCTTCAACAAACCAAGTTTAGTAGCAATATTAATCATATCGGCTTCCAAAGAGACCCCTTCATTATACATAATATCAAACTCTGCAGTCTTAAAAGGTGCCGCAACTTTATTCTTGACAATCTTTGCCTTGGTACGAGCTCCAATAACGTCGTCCCCCTTCTTAACTTGAGCAATACGCTTAATTTCAATTCGGACAGAAGCAAAGAACTTCAATGCCTTTCCTCCTGGAGTTTCTACAGGAGATCCATATCCCATCATTCCAATCTTCATTCGAGTTTGGTTGGTAAAGATAATGGTTGTGTTGGCCTGAGCAGCAATACCAGTAAGTTTTCGCAAGGCTTGGGACATCAATCGAGCTTGAAGAGCTACGTGAGAGTCTCCCATCTCACCTTCGATCTCAGCTCTTGGAACTAAAGCAGCTACGGAGTCAAGAACAATAATATCTACACTGTGTGTCTTAACCAAGGTCTCTACAATCGAAAGAGCTTCTTCAGCAGTATTCGGCTGAGAGATAAGTAAATCTCCAGTATTTACTTCTAATTTTTTAGCATACTCGGGATCAAGAGCGTGTTCAGTATCAATAAATGCTGCGACTCCTCCTTCTTTCTGAGCATTCGCAATCACTTGAAGACAAATAGTGGTTTTTCCACTCGATTCAGGACCATAAATCTCAACAATACGTCCTTGAGGGATACCTCCTACTCCAAGGGCCCAATCAAAAGAAATAGAACCTGTTGCATAGGCTTTTATGTCAACTTTTTTCACTTCTCCAAGTTTCATCATTGACTCATCACCAAATCGTCCCTTTACTTCTTCCAATACTGATTGAATCTTATCTTCTCGAGACATATTTTTCGATTCAGTAGTTTTCTTTGCTTTTGCCATATCTATTATATTAATTTGCATTGATTTAATTGTACCATAGTATGACGAAGATATCAAAAATAGGTATAGAATTAAAATTTTTTACTTGGTAATATTCTCACTCCTTCTTCTCTTTTCTCCTATATCCTTGCCATAACGTTTTTCATCCTAGGCAGACGTAAATGTTTACATACCCCTTAGGGACTCTTCTTGGATGTCACCATAAAACTATTTATGTAATAAATTATTGACATTTTTAAAAACCTACTGTGGACATGTAACAGGTTTTAAAGATCAGGATGAAAAAGAAGGAATAGAGCAATATATAAGGCAAGATTGAGGGTAGAACGTTTACGAAAACGGAAGTATCGAAAGAGGTGAAAAGGCTTTAAATACGCAAAATGAGATTCAACTTGAACTCGAGTCTTTTTATGAGCATGAGAGAGGTCTATATTTCAAAGAAATAATAGACTTTAGATTCTTGAGTAGAATACCTCTTCTTTGTAATTCGAAGAAATACCTACGTACAGAAGCTGAATGCTCGACATACCTCCAAGCACAGCC
>PXDG01000044.1 GCA_003565105.1 Parcubacteria group bacterium
AAAACCAATAAAAGTTCCCTACTCCCACACACATTGACAAAAACCCACATCTCCCGTATACTGATAACGAAAACCTATCGCATTACTTGAACGTATGAAAAAGATTACCGAACTTATTACTCTAGAGCAATCCTATCAAGAAAAAACTGATGCCCTGAAAGCAGAACATCAGTCACGGATTGTTCATTTACAAAAATCTGCTTCTGAAGAACTCCAAGCAATTCAAAACAAACTCGAAGATAAAGAATCTATTATCAAACAGCAAGTTGAGGAGAAAATCTCTCAGCAAAATCAAGCAACAGCCAAGACAGTTGCTGCTTTTGATACCAAGAAGGCTCAACGAGTGATATTAGATCAACTCAATTAATAAAGGAATATAATCGAACCAAGATAACGGTATGGGTGTAATTGCGTCACAAAAAGTTCAAATTTCGATCACTAATGATCAAAAACTAGATATCCTTCAATTTCTTCAAAGACTTGAGGCTGTTGAAATTATTCCTCAAACCGATTCAAAAGGTCTCGATCCTGAATCATTAGAAGCTCAAGAAGAACTCCTCGATCAACTTGATCAAGTGAATAAAGCTATTGACACCCTTCAAGCTGCCCAACCAAAGAAAAAGTCTTTGTTCTCAGCATTATTTGATCCTCGTGCATTATATACAGAAAAAACCTACACAACCCTTTCAAAAAGGCAAGATGCTCTGTTAAAACGAATCAATCAGCTCAATGCCAATGTCGAAACTCGAGAAAAACTTATCCATCGAAACACAGTATTGCAGGATGTAATTACCAAAGCTGAACCTCTCAAAGATATTGAGATAGATATTTTTGGTGAATTTAAATATGTTGCCTTTATTCCTTTTATGTTGGATGCTGAACGCGCTGTGCCATTCATCCAAGAATTAGAAGATATCTACTCAGATATTGAGGTTGAATCTATTAAGAAGGTTAACAATGCCTATGTTTATATAGCAGCGGTACTAAAAGAACAAGCCAAAGAAGTTACTGATATTATCAGTAACAAAGCCACCCTACTCACCTTTCGATCGGAAGTAACAGGATCTTTTTATGATATGTACACTTCCTCGGTGCAAGAAAAAGAGTCAAACCTCAAAACACTTGATAAAATTGATGCCAAAATATCTGCCACAAAGCTGACCTTGGAAGAAGCCTGTGGTCTAAAAGATATCATTCAATCTCACTTAAATCTCATTAATGCTTTGCACAACTATCGAGAAGCAACTGACACCTCTTCAATTCTTCAAGCTTGGATTGATCCAAGAGATGTTGAACCGCTTCGAGATGCCTTGAATAAAAAATTTCCAGAGAGTGTACTTACCGTACTCGAATCAACACCATCAGAGGCACCAGTAATTCTCAGCAACGGTGGTCTTTCAGGACAATTTGAAACCATCACCCGCATTATGGGCTTACCACTCGGAGGAAGTATTGATCCGACTCCATATGTAACGTTCTTCTTTGTCTTTATGTTTGGACTAGGATTCTCTGAAGCTGGCTATGCCTTACTCTTACTTGCAGTAAGTGGATTACTTTTGGTACACCCTCGATTGAAAATGGGTATCCGTAAAGTTCTCACTGTTATTTTTGCCTCATCATTAGTTACTCTCGTCATTGGAGCAATGTTTGGGAGTTGGTTCGGAGTGGTGCCGAGCGAAGTAGTTGCAAGCGAATCACTTCCTCATATGCAATTCCTTATTAATATGGGCGTCATTTCTTTCTTACAAGGACTCCAAGTAATTAATCCTCTAGATAGTGTGGTGTCTTTGATGGGATTCACCGTGGCTCTTGGTATCGTACATCTTCTGCTCGGACTTATGCTTGGGTTCATACAAGCTGTATCCCAAGGAAAAATCTGGGATGGAATATTTGATTCATTATCTTGGTTCTTCTTCCTAGTCTTTGGAGGTATCGTCTTAGCTTCAACCCAAGGACTCCTTGGAGCTGACTTAGAACGTATAGGTGGATTATTACTTATTGCTTACGTTGGCTATATCTTCTTGATGATCTTAGCTCTTGGAAGAGCAATGGGAAATCCTCTGACTATGTTTGCCAAAGGATTATATGATATGTTCTTTGGAGCAATTGGATATTTATCTGACTCACTCTCTTATACCCGTTTAGTTGCACTTGGGTTAGCAACAGGTATTATTGCTGGAGTAGTTGGAACACTGGCTCGTCTCGCCGGAGGAGGATTGGTAGAGCAAGGAGGAGCCTCTCTCATTGTAGGATACATCTTAATGATCGTCATCTTCATTTTTGGGCACCTCTTTAATATTGCTCTCAATGTCTTAGGAACCTATATCAACGTTGGACGACTTCACTTCGTTGAGTTCTTTGGAAAGTTCTTTGAATCAGGTGGGGTTGAGTTCTCTCCGATGAAACGTTCTCAAGAGCATATTGTCATTACAGAAGAATAAAGGTCTCCATGGCCTCTTCTCAGCTCTACTCATAAAGGAATTTGAGTAGAGCTGAGAGGATACCACGGTATAGGTACCCTTCGAATATAACCTAATAGGATAAGATAACATATATGGAAATTTTAGGAGTAAGCTTGGCCGTTCTTGGAGCTGCATTAGCTGCAGGACTTGCTGGAGCTGGATCAACTATGGGAGTATCCCAAACAGGACAGGCTGGGGCAGGTCTCGTAGCTGAAGATGAATCTCAATTCGGAAACGTATTGCTTCTTTCAGCACTTCCTGGTTCACAGGCTATCTATGGATTGCTCGCCTCAATCATTATTTTACAAAACACTGGTGTGCTTACGGGTGAATTTGCCGAACTTTCATGGCAAAATGGATTGATTCTTGCTTTCGCTGGAATCCCTGTTGGAATCACCTGTCTTGCGTCAGGAGCTTTCCAAGGAAAAGTTCTTGCCTCAGGAATTCAAGTTATTGCAAAAGACAAATCCAAAATCGGACAAGTCATTATTTTGGCTGCTTTGGTAGAAACCTTTGCTGTGTTCGGACTGTTGATTTCTATTTTGATGATCAACGGAGTACAAATCTAAGACTGATTCTATGGCCCTATCTTCAATCGTTGCTGAAAAAATAGATAAAGATTTAGCAAATCTATCCAAGGCTCACGCCAAAGAAGAACAATCGGTAGAGCGAGAGCTTTCTCAGAAGATTTCGAATACCCAACGAATTTATACACAAGAGGTAGAACGAGCCATTGAATCTCAAGTGAATTTAGCTGCCTTTCAAGATCAAAAGAACGCTGTCTTTGGAGAAGGTATTCGCCTCCAAGCTACCATCGAAGAACTGTATCTGAATCTTCTTCCTCAGCTACTAGAAACCACCTACGCAGAGAAGAACCTTTCCAATTTCTTTCAACAAGTGACCTCCAGTACTCAGCTAGCAATAACTGGGCAACAATCTGATCTTCTCTTGGCCATTGCAAAAACATATGCTCCTAATACTTCTGTGGAAGTTACTTCTAACTCTACTGTATTAGGTGCTATTACCTATACCGTGGACCAAACCGTGTGGGAATTCTCTTTACGAGATTTTCTCAACGACGTTCAAGCAAAAACCATCTCTGATGTATTAGCTCTCATTTGATATTATGTCTCTATCTATTCCCGTATCAGGTATCGCTGGTAGTACAGTGTATAAACTTCATAGACTTCCCTCTTTTGAAGAATTAACACTTGTACTCAACTCCTCTCAATTTCCTGAAGGATTGCGTGCCTTTTTGGAGTCTCACTTAGGAGAATTATCATCAGATTCAGATTTAGGAGCAATTAATAGTCATTACACGCAAGAAATTGATCGATTAATAAAACTCCTTCCCACCGAATCACCTGCGCAAAAGTATCTCGCTCTTGAACGAGATTTCACAGAGGTAAAACGCATTTTTCTCAATCACAAAGAAAAAGATCAACTCTTGAACAATAAAGCTTTTGACGCAGCCCTTCAACAACTCTCAAGTTCAGTGATGTATGCTCAAGAATTTCGACACCAGCTTCTCAAGCGAAAAAAGTCTATGACTCGATCAGAAGATATCTTTAGTCTTATTGCTTATATTGAAGAATCCTTCTTAACTATTCTCACTCAACAACTACAATCAGCCTCTGATTTTTATCAAGATATACTCAAGGCACGTATCAACACCTATACTTTTATGAGTGCCATCAAGCGGATGGAAAAAGGGCAAGCGAAAGATCATATACTTGATCACACCCTCCCCATTCAAGGTATCCCTGCGATTATTGCTCTCAAAAGCTTTGGTTTTGGAGATCTGGTGGGAGAAATTGGTGCAGACCTCGATATCCCTGCAGCTGAAATATCCGTTACCAGTATTGAAACAGAGCTTCTTAATCGAGAAATTCAAGCAATAAACAAAGCAACCTATCTCGGAATGGGAGATGAGAGAATCATACAATACACTGGCCAACTCTATCACTTCCTCTCAAATGTCAAACTTGGCTACTTCCAAAAAGTATTCCAAGGAAATGAACAAGAGACGACCAATCGAATGGTTAACTATAACATTCACTAATATGGATACGACCAAAAGACCACTGTTGATAGGACGAAATGATACCGCTATATTGTTTTCCCTCTTTGGATGTATCACTCTTTCCCTAGATGCACTTACTCCTGATGAGATTATGGCACAGATACAAAGTCTCTCCTCCCAAATCGGGATTATTTATCGGACAGCTGAAATTCAATTCACCGAAAAACAAGAAGCCTTTCTTACAGAATTAGACATTCCGATGATTACTCTCCCTACCCGACCAGGAGAAGGAGACCTGGCAGTAGCTAAGTTTGAAAAACTGACTGAACGAGCGGTAGGAATGAAACTGGACTTCCTTAAGGACTAGTTGTTCCCGGACACTTCCTCCATCATTGGAGAAGGTGCTCGAGAAGAACCCCAAATTCTCTCGATAACGACATTACAACGTAACGATTCCAAGGATATGGTAACTGGAACAATTATAAAAGTATCTGGACCTCTCGTAGTAGCTGCTGGTATGAATGGCGCTAAAATGTACGATGTGGTCAAAGTTGGATCTCAGAGACTTCTGGGAGAAATCATTGAGCTTCGTGGAGATGAAGCTTCCATTCAGGTATATGAAGAAACAACTGGAATGAGAGTTGGAGAACCTGTAGAATCTACAGGAGAACCTCTCTCAATCGAACTTGGCCCTGGACTGTTAGCTTCAGGACTATTTGATGGTATTTTACGTCCCTTAAACGTCATTGCTGAGCAAGCCAAAGCTGATGGAGCTCATCCAGGATACATCAGACGAGGAGTAGAAATTCCCTCTCTCGATCGATCCAAAAAATGGACCTTCACCCCTGTTGCCAAAAAAGGTGACACTGTCGTTAGCGGAGATATTTTGGGAACGGTACAAGAAACCGAACTTATCTTACACAAAATAATGGTACCTTTTGGAGTGTCTGGGACCGTAACAGAAATCAAATCTGGAGACTTCACCGTGACTGATACCGTAGCTACTGTAGGAGAAACCCCTGTAGCAATGATGCACAAGTGGCCTGTCCGAGTACCTCGACCAAAGCAGAAAAAACTCAAACCTTCTACCCCATTGGTGACTCAGCAACGAATTGTAGACACCTTCTTTCCTGTACCAAAGGGAGGAGCAGCCTGTGTACCAGGACCTTTCGGAGCTGGAAAAACCGTTATTCAGCAGCAATTAGCTAAATGGTCAGACGCTCAAGTCGTGATTTATGTGGGATGTGGAGAACGAGGAAACGAACTTACCGATATTTTGGTTGAGTTCCCTCATTTGAAAGATCCAAAATCTGGACGACCATTAATGGAGCGAACCTTGGTTATTGCCAACACCTCCAATATGCCAATCGCCGCTCGAGAAGCCTCCGTCTATACTGGAATCACTCTTGCTGAGTATTACCGAGATATGGGATATGATGTAGCAATGATGGCCGACTCTACTTCTCGATGGGCTGAAGCTATGCGAGAAATGTCTGGACGACTCGAAGAAATGCCGGGAGAAGAAGGGTACCCAGCCTACCTTGGATCTCGAATCTCAGCCTTTTATGAACGCGCAGGAGCCGTGGTTTGTCTCGGATCAGAAGAACGCCAAGGATCCGCAACCATCGTGGCTGCCGTCTCACCTCCAGGAGGAGACCTTTCCGAACCCGTTTCTCAAGCTACCCTCAAGGTAACCAAAGCCTACTGGGGACTTGATGCCTCATTAGCTGCCAAGAAACATTTCCCCTCTATTCATTGGCTTAACAGCTACAGTTTGTATCAACCGAACGTAGAAGATTACTTCATCAAAGCAGCTGGAACCGACTGGCCAGAACTTCGGGATGAAGCAATGCGGGTACTTCAAAAAGAAAACGAGCTCGATGATATTATCAAGTTAGTTGGAATGGATGCTCTCTCTCCACAAGAAAAAGTACTCCTCGATACCGCACGTGGACTCCGAGAAGATTATCTCCAACAAAACGCCTTCGATGATATCGATGCCTTTGCCTCAACGCGAAAGATGTACTTAATGCTCAAAGCAATGATGACCTTCCACCGAGAAGCAACAGCTTTGGTAACCAAGACTCCAGATATTGATATCAGTGCCATTACGGAAATCGAACTTCGCGACACCATCGCTCGCCTCAAACAAACTCCTGAATCAGATATTGAGCCTATCGTAGCTCTTATCGAATCAATTCCATCCACTCTGGCGGCTCTTTCGGACACAGAAGGGACAGGAGACTTTGGAGTCAACAAGACTATTAATGGAATGTAAGCTTATACGCTAACGGTTACACTATGAAAGCATGGCATAAAACAATCAAAGAAGTTGCGGGATCTCTCGTAATCATCGAAAAAGTAAAGGACGTCGCCTACGAAGAAGTCGTTGAAATCAAAGACGCTGACGGAAATATCCGAAAAGGACGAGTTCTTGAGGTATACCGAGACACAGCAGTAGTACAACTCTTCACAGGAACCAATGGTCTCGACACCGAAAATGCTCAAGCAGCCTTCCTCGGAGAAACCTTAAAATTTGGTGTGAGTGAAGATATGCTCGGCCGAGTATTTAATGGAGCTGGAGAAATTAAAGATGGTGGACCAGCCATCATTCCAGAAGCAAAACTCGATATTAATGGAGCTCCTATTAATCCAGGAATGCGCGAATTTCCCAGTCAATTTATTCAGACAGGAATCTCAACTATCGATGGAATGAATGCCCTGGTACGAGGACAAAAACTTCCAATCTTTTCTGGATCAGGACTTCCCCACTCTCAAATCGCCGCCCAAATCGCTCAACAAGCAGCCGTTATCACCGTCGAAAACGGAGAAAAAATCAAGAAAGCCGATGAGAAATTTGCGGTTATCTTTGCTGCTATGGGAGTCACCTTTGAAGAAGCTCAATTCTTCACTGACTCGTTTGAACAAACCGGAGCTATGGAACGTGCAGCAGTATTTATTAACACCGCTGACGATCCTATTGTAGAGCGAGTGACCCTTCCTCGATTAGCCCTTACCTTGGGAGAATATCTAGCCTTTGAAAAGGATATGCACGTCTTGGTGATTATGACCGATATGACCAACTACGCCGATGCACTCCGAGAGATCTCAGCGTCCCGAAAGGAAATCCCTGGACGACGAGGATACCCAGGATATATGTATACTGACCTTGCTACTCTATACGAACGAGCAGGACTGATTCAAGGACGAAAAGGATCATTGACCCAAGTACCGATCCTCACTATGCCTGACGATGACAAACAGCATCCTATTCCTGACCTCACAGGATACATCACTGAGGGACAGATTATGGTTGATCGAACCTTGCATACCCAAGGAATCTACCCTCCAATCCAACCGATTGGATCACTCTCTCGAATCAAAGTAGATAAAAAAGCTACCCGAGAAGATATCTCCGCTGTAGGAGACCAGTTATCTGCTTCTTATGCAAAGGGACGAGAAATCAAGGAACTGGCTCTTATTTTAGGAGAATCTGCTCTCTCAGAGACAGATCGTGCCTATATTCGATTCGCTGATGAATTTGAAAAACGATATATCGCTCAAGCTAAAGGAGAAAACAGAAGTATCCTCGATTCGCTTGATATCGCCTGGGAACTCCTCGAGATCCTTCCCGTAAAAGAACTGAAAAAAGTCAGCTCCGCCTTTATTGAAAAGTACGGCAACAGAACCGCTTAACTTAGACTTCCTCATATGGCACAGCTCAAACCCACACGCCAAGAATACCTCAAACTCAAGAAGAAAGTAAAAACCGCTTCTCGGGGGCATCGTCTCCTCAAAGATAAGCGAGACGGCTTGATTCAAAAGTTTTTAGGAATCGTGAAAGAAGCCATTATGCTCCGTAAAGAGCTTGATGAACCTTTAGTGCGGGCTATTGAGCTGTTCCGATACGCTGAAGCCAAGACCTCAGAAGACTTTCTCGCCTCAATTGCCGAGCAATCAGAAGCTCAAATCCACATAGGACTTGAAACAATCAACTTTATGGGAGTTCACCTTCCAAATTTAGAAGCCAACGTTGTCGGAGATCCCTTCACCTATGGAGTCTTAAATACCCCGAAAGACCTCGATAATTCACTAGTAACCTTGCATCAAATCCTTCCAAAGCTGGT
>PXDG01000013.1 GCA_003565105.1 Parcubacteria group bacterium
TCAGCAATTATTTCGACTCAAGGATCCATCCTTGCTCATACAGCTATTGTAGCACGAGAACTGGGTAATCCCATGTATTGTCGGCTGTAAAAGTGCTTCAGAATTTCTTCCTGACGGCACTGAGATAACAGTGAATCCTTCAACAGGAAGTATCACCTCAGAGCACTATGGCCATACCGAGGAATCCTCGAGTACTCAGTGTCTTCCGAGCGACTATTAGCGGTACCCCAAGAGCTTTCCTTTGCAGGCCATCAAGCCAATGACTCAATCAGCGACGCTCGGTGGCTGAGTATGGATGAGATCAAGCAGATTACTTCGGAAGAATGTATGGGCGGATACGTCTATCAGGGCTTGCAGGGATTGGGAGATGAGGATGCGCACATTAGATTTGAGAGGGTTGTATAATATTGTGATTGATGTTCCCTTAATACCGCCGTCACCCTGAACTTGATTCAGGGTCTTTCCAATATAATCACAAGATTATGAATCAAGTTCAGAATGACGACAACGATTCGTAGAGGACCCCTTGCGGTTCCACGATTACTTGATGAATTGCATGGAACCGTACTTTGATCTCGCCTCTGGCGGAAGGATTCTTCTACAAATTAAATCTCAATCTCTCAAAAATTTCAAAGGTTTCTCCATAATTTCCATAATACACATATATTGACACATTGCATATGTGTGTTACAATGTGTATGTAGTTATACCTTTTTTCAAAATGACACACCATACATACTTATGTCTCATCATTGGGTATACATGTAGTGGAAAATCCAGTTTAATCAAAGATATTGTAGGTTCAAATCCTACCAATTGCAAACATCTAGTCTCATACACCACTCGAAAAAGACGTCCAGGAGAACTTCAAGGTGATGAATACGTTTTTGTTGATTCACAAGCGTATTCAGATCATAAAGATTCTTCAAAGCGTTGGGAGGAAATCGATTTAGGAGAGAACTTATACGGAGTTAATGTGGAAGAAATTGAAAATTTAGTTAAAAATAGATACAACATCTTTCAACCATTACTTCCACGTAGAGCAGCAGTTATAAAGAAACTAGAACTGTACAACTGCCCAATCAAACTTTATTGGATGAATACTCCTAAGTCGACATGTATTATCCGATCATTGAGAGATAGACCTATTAAAAGGACACTTTATCTTTTAATGAATGAAAGGTTCTCGTTAGTCAAAGAATTTTCTCCCATATTCATACCCTTTAGCAATGCTAAATCGGTATTAAAAAGAGATCTTTGTCTATAAGTTTCTTTTAAGTTATATAAAAGGGAGTCTAATATTTAGACTCCCTTTCTTCTTTCTTTATCTTTAGATAAAGATCATCTGAACCTCCAATAGATTTTTTATCTCTATTTTTCATTTGTTTTGCAGGATATTTTTTCTTTACTTTTTTAAGTTTAGTGCGCACAATGTCCTGATAAGATATTCCTAATAATCCAGTAATTTGGATGCAATAAATTATGATATCTCCAATTTCATCTTTCAAATTTTCAAGTTTCTCAGGGTTTTCCTTCAAATTCATAAAGCTGTCATCACTCCATTGAAAAAGCTCTAATAATTCTGAAGATTCTATCGAAATACTTTTTGCTAAGGCTCCTGGAGATGGATTATCCCATCCCCTATCTTTTAAGAAATTTACTATTTCTTCTGTAATATTGTCTTGTTTCATATATTTATTCTTCAATTGGTTTATTTATATTCTTATTATAGGTATAATATTTTTCTAGATTAGCTTTCTTAATATGCGAATCTTTACGAAATACCAATAAAGAAGATTTCATACCATCAGTTGTAGGATATTGATGAAATGATTTAACCACATCAACTATACTGCAATTATTTCCTATAATAAATTTTTGACTTTCAAATAAAATCCTCTCTGTCCAATCTATATTTTCATGAAATGGAATAGCAACATATCCTTTTCCTTGAGACTTTAAACAATCTATTGCAAATTTAAGGAATGAAATCATACCTTTTACTGTATATGGAGGATCTGTAACAATTATATCAAATTTCTCTTTGTATAAAGTATTTTCCTTATTATATTGAGAAATATCATATTGAAGAGCTTGTATCTTATACTTATACTGACTAGCTGTACTCGTAAAAAAATCTAATAATTGAGTATCTATATCAAATATAGTTGATGATTTTACTTTAAACAAATAGTTTAATGCAACATTAGTAGAATCATAATCACCAATGAAACCTACATCTTTATTATAAAGGTTTTCACATGACCCAATAAAAGACGATCTAAGTACTAAACTTTCAACGGAAACAGGATGATGATCAATCTCATGATTTGGATTTGGTCTGTTTTCTAAAATCAATTTTAACTTGTCTATTCTTGGATGACTATCACTATAAAAATTTTGTAAATTCACTCCAAAAGCATCTTGAGATAATGATGTTAGATAGTTAAGTTTGTTATCAGTTAGGAATTTGAAACCTTTTTCTGTTGGACAACAAAGATTATCTACATACCCATCATCTACAAGCAATTCTAAAATTCTTTTTTGAGTCCCCGTTCTAATATTTGGAACAGAACTTTGAATGTTATTTGCAATATATCTTAAATACTTTATCTTTAAGTCTGCATTAATTATTTCAGGCATGTAAGTAAACAATCAGTTAATATGCGCATTTTCATACATATAGTATTTATGCATTAGAGTTACGCAGGAGTACTTGTTCCATGATGATTTTTTTTATGGTAATAATGCTTGCGATGAGAAACGATAATATAATACTTAAAATAAGAGAGCTATCAAACCCTAATTCTACCGTCATTCCTCCCTCACTTATTACTTCAACAAAGAGTCGACCGAACACTTCCAAGCGTCGTGTTGTTTCTGTAAAGAACAAAAACGCCGTAGTGCCTCATTGAATGGTAATCACAATAAGCAGACTTGTAATCAAGGTATTTGCATAGAGTATGAGTGTTTTCCAAATCATAGTATATATATTATCGCTTGTATCACCTAAGCGCTTAGGTGATTTTAGCTTAACACATATCATTACACATTGTCAAACCCATTTATACACATCTCTATATACACATTACACAAGACTTAGTATCGTGTATTTGATTCTTGCAAACACTCATTATACGCATACCCTCAACAGAATTTTTAGCACTTCAATGATCCCTTCTTCTCATACATGGTCTTGACAAAGAGTAGAGTTCGTGCTAATATACTCATGTAGAGTTAAATACTCGAACGAATTACTCTAGAAAACATGGAGGTGTAATATGAGTAAATAGACCTATTTAGAATATTTTGCGGCAGTCAACCTGATTGCCGCTTTTTTATTGCTAAAAAAACCAATTTCAGCTAGAAAAAGTAGATGAATGAAGAATAGGCACCACATTTTTAGTCTGATAATGTATAAAGCATCTCTAAAAGACCCATCAAAAAGTTCCACAACATTCCATTTGATAAAACAGTCAATTAGACTAACTAGATTTTGGGCAAACATGACCGAAAAAATCAAAAGACCACATGTATTTTTTACAGATGGTCTTTTCCTGAATTATAAAGATGTTTTATTTTTCAGGAACATCGTCAGCACCAGGAACCGTCTTCAACAAGTTAAACATTTGCTTAAATGAATCTGCAATATCCTGACTTTCGATCAAAACTGAGAGAAGAGGCTCTTTGAGAGAGGTAATTACAACTTTGTAGTCAAAGACCGTAATATCAATTGGTGAATTATAGATATCATTCGGAATATATGTAGAATCAGTCAACTTTATAGCTTCATCTCGATAAATCGGTCCATTGTTAGAGGTGTACAAAGCATCAGTGAATATACCTTTTGATATTCTTTTTCTAGAAAATTCTTTTCGTTCTTCCTCTGTAAAGATCTCTTGAATTTTGTCATCGTTATACAAAGAATAAGAATTCTTCTCTTTAGATTTCAACACCTCCTCTCGAACAGCTAATAACCCATTCTTTCCCTCATAAAATCGAACCTGTGGTTTATTTTGTCCGTGCGTAGCTTCAAAGAGTTCTGATAGATGAGGAATGACTGCATCGATCATTCGTTCTTTTTCTTTGATTTGCATCCGCTCTCGCTCAAGGATAGAGTGAAGCTTTTCAGGAGCTTCTACCGAAAAGTAGCGCTTCTTTCCTTTGGTGACGGATGACATCAATCCTCGTTTGATCAAGGCTTCGACTAATACGTAAGTAGTAGCTCGATTTACCCCAGACATCTTGGATATTTTTTGCATTGTAGATGTACCCAGCTTGACAGAAGCTAAATATACTCGTGATTCTTTTTCAGAAAATCCCAATCCTCGGAGTTCTGTTAGGATAGATTCATCCATAAAAATAATGTTAAAAAATAATATTATTACCGTATTTTATTATAGTACATCTACCATAATATGTCAATATTTGTCAAATGTTTAGTCTCTTTGATAGTTATCTTTTGAGAAGTAAGTCTTTCGATAACTTCGGTGTGAGGATGACCATGTCGATTATCGTGTCCAGCAGAGATAATCGCTATATCTGGCTGAATATGATTGAGCCATTCCTGACTTGTAGATGTATCACTTCCGTGATGGCCGACTTTTAAGATATCTGCCCTCAATTCTGGATAACGACGCATAATTTCGTGTTCATTGGAAGTATAGGCATCTCCCATAAGAACAAAGGTATTCTCATCTCCAAATCCTGCCACAACTATAGAGAATTCATTATCATTTGAAATCTCATCTCCCCAATGCTGATTCGTGGGATGGAGTATTTCTAACCTTTGCTGACCTAAGTCAATTTCTGTTCCTGCTAAACCAGGGAGGATCTGAATTTCACGTTCTGTAACTGCAGCCAAAAACCCTTCATATAGACTTCCCTCTTCTTTGCGTACTCCATTAATCATCACCGCCCCTACTTGGTATCGTTCCAAGACATCAAAGCACCCTCCATAATGATCTCGGTGTCCATGAGTGACAATAAGCATATCAATTCTTCGAGCTAAGAATCCTAACTGTTCTTGTAACCGAGTCAAAATAGGGCCATCAATATCTCCACAATCCACCAAGACTCTTTGGCCTGTGTCGGTCTGAATCAAGGTAGCGTCGCCTTGATCTACATTCAAAAAAGAAACCTGAGCTATCGGGCGAAAGATTGCTGAATGAGACCACCAAATATGCCCTGAGATAAGTATTGTTATCAAAGGAAGTGCAATCCAGAGTCTCATTAGCCATTTCATACAGACAATAGTTAATTAAGAATATTATATCATAGAGAAAATTCTGGAGGGATGAACCTAGAATCCTTCTTGCTTCATCCGATCTCTCTTCTGAACAAACTGCATCATTCCCCATAATACACCAATGAGAAGGTACCCCAATACAGCTCCCCACCATGGGAAATATGCAATTTTCAATAAAGCAAAAGACCAATTACCAAACCATTCTGTTAACTCTAATAGAAAAGATATCAGTAGATTTACGGGATACCCAATAACAGCCACTGGAAAAATGGCATATAGAATCACGGAAATAACTCCTCCTAACATAATCAAAGGGATAAGAGGAATAATCAAGAGATTTCCAATAATAGATATTAAAGAAACTTCTCCAAAAGTAACCAGTAATAGAGGTGTTACCATAAGTTGAGCTGCTACAGTCTCACCAATCATATCGCGGATTGTAACAGCGGCCATTCCTTGAGAAAAGGTGGTTAAGGCATCCGAAAAAATTAGAATCCCAATAACAGCCAAAAAAGATAGTTGAAAACCGAGATTGTACAACCCTATAAGCGGAGAAACAATCATCATCAATGCTGCGGTCAGAACCAAAGGACGCATACCAGCTACGTATCTTTGAGACCATTCCGCGAGAAGGAGAATCAAAGCCAAGACACCTGCACGAATTGTAGAAGGAGAAGCTCCTGTTATTACAATAAATACTCCGATACCAACAATAGTCAGTGGTATGACTCGAGCCCGAGACCAAGAGAGCTTTCTCAGACCTTGATATAAGATTACCACTACCAGTGACATATGATATCCTGATATAGCTAAAATATGCCGAATTCCTGAAGCCCGAAAGGATTGTTCGATTTCTTCAGGGAGTAAATCTGAGTATCCCAAGAGAATACTTTGCAAAAACTGTCCTTCTGATCCTGGATATAAGCTCCCAATTAGATACAATCCAATTCTTCGAAACTGATGAATTATTCGTATCAAACTACACAGAATCCCACATCTTTCACTGAAACGCTGAGCCGATAAATCAATAATGTATCCGTGAACATTTTGTCCAAGTAAATATCGTTGTATTCCAGGTTCTTCAGGAATAGAAACTCTTCCTGATATTTCCAGAAGATCCCCCCATTCTAAATCTGGCTGACTACTCGTCAGATACAAAAAGGTTCCGTCTTCCAAAGAAACATTATATTGATACCCTAAACTCCTCGTTCGAGGAAAGGAACGTATCTCAACAATCACCTCCTGAAACGATTCAGGAAGAGATTCTTGAAGGTCTCGATAAGCTTCCAGAGAATATCCTGTCCAGCTACTCATCACGGCCATACTCAAACAAAAAACCATTCCATATAATAGAATGTTTTTCTGACAGAACCAATACAAAAGACACAGTCCCACCGCTATAATCAAAATCCAGCGAACAAAAATTAGATCTGGTATTCCACCCCCAAAAGCACCTCCAATAATTCCCCACTGGAGCGCATAACTTGTCTGAATAGCCCGAATATTCATATGATGTATTTTAACATACCTCATAATCTCCGCAAAGACCTCTCCGACTGCCCCCTTTTGTTAACCTAATACAAGAAGGTGGTGTGAATCAGCCTCCTTTGGACGAGGTGTAGCTGAAAGGGCCCGAGGAGTGGTATAGGAGTATACAAAATCATTATGATGAGAGAATACTAAAATACAAGAATCATAACGTATACGTGATTCTCTCCTTAGCCCCCATCCTTACCGACTGCAAATAAGAAATGTGGCTTTTTGGGACCACAGAGAGAGTGGTTGAAGGAGAAAGCGTCTACGATTAACTCATTTCGCACATCTTTTTGTAAAAATCATTTACCTATGCTATAATCACACATAGTTAAGCCAAATAATACTCAAGATATGAAATCTCAATCCACCCCTCAATTCTCAGTTTTTGCCCCAGTATATAATGAAGAAGGGAACCTAACAAACCTACACCGTGAAATCAAAGCAATAATGGATACTATGGGGAGCTGGGAGCTGATCTTGATTAATGATGGCTCACAAGATGGATCATTAACTGAGATGCAGACTGTAATCAAAGATAACCCTGCAGACAAAATTATTGTCGTGGACCTTAAAAGAAATTATGGGCAGGCTATCGCTATGGATGCTGGATTTAGACAAGCCCAAGGAGAATATGTTATTTCATTAGATGCAGATCTTCAAAATGACCCTGCCGACATCCCTGGACTCTTTCAAAAACTCAAAGATGACAACCTCGATGTGATTGCAGGATGGCGAAAAAAGCGCAAAGATCCTGTCTGGATGCTTGTTATCACCAAAACTGCTCGACTTTTACGGGGAATATTTATTGGAGATGGGGTCAAAGACTCTGGCTGCACCCTTCGTATTTATAAAAAATACTACATTGAGGACCTTGAATTATGGGGAGAAATGCATCGGTACATTATGGCACTCCTTCGATGGCGTGGGGCAAAAATTGGGCAAAAAGAAGTCAATCACCGTGCTCGCACTGTAGGGGTTTCTAAATACAATTGGAAAAAATCGATAAAAGGACTCGTTGACCTCTTTTATGTTTGGTTTTGGCGAAAATACTCCAATCGCCCCCTTCACGTCTTTGGTGCTGCGGGACTTATGCTTATTTTTCTAGGGGTTCTCTCTTCCCTCCGCACCATCTATCTATATCTAATGGGATCATCACTTTCTGACTCAGCCTGGGTATTAGTGACCATCTTTTTATGGACAATGGGATTACAATTTTTCTTTTTTGGAATCATTATTGACCTCCTCATCCGCATTCATTACAACACCTCAAAGGTAGAAAATCGATATACTATAGGAGCTATTTACCGATCATAACTCAACTATCCTTCAGCTATCACCTCGATGTTCCAGCTATATCAAAAATATGCTAAATCCGTATTTAGATACAGTATCCCATATAGCTATCTAATCTTCTTTTGTGTTACTGCTGGTATTCTTTTTCATCTCACCTTAGATATATCAAATATCCTCCCTCAAAATATTCTCTGGCTTCTTCAAGGAGGCGATTGGTCTCAACACTTTCTAGGATGGCACTTTTATCGAAACACACCCTGGGAATTCCCACTGGGAAACTTTACGGGTCTCCATTACCCTTCTCCGACCAATATTGGCTATACTGATAGCATTCCACTCTTTGCTATTCCTGCAAAGA
>PXDG01000119.1 GCA_003565105.1 Parcubacteria group bacterium
GCCGTGTATGATGCTACTCGGAATGCGGGTATCAGAGAGGTGTATTTGATTGAAGAACCAATTGCTGCGGCTATTGGCGCTCGATTACCTATCCAAGAGGCTACAGGGAGTGTTATTGTGGATATTGGGGGCGGGACGACAGAGATTGCGGTTGTTTCTTTGGGAGGTGTTGTGGTAGCCAAAAGTCTGCGAGTGGCTGGCGATCGGATGAATAGTGATATTATTCGCTACATTCGCAACCATTACAAGTTGGCCATTGGAGAGCGTACAGCAGAGGATATAAAAGTCAAGATTGGCTCTGCTTGTCAACTTCACGAAAAGCTTGAGCTGAGTATTCGTGGGAGAGATATTATCACGGGGTTGCCAAAAGAGATTGTGGTCAGTGATTATGATGCGCGAAAGTCGATTTCTCAATCGGTTATGACTATCGTTAATAATATTAAATCGGCGATTGAAGAGACTCCGCCTGAACTGATTGGGGACATTATGGAACGAGGAATTATTTTGGCTGGTGGAGGTGGTTTGTTGCGAGGGCTCGATAAACTCATTACGAACGTGACTCTTGTCCCGACCTTTGTGACTGCGGATCCCTTGACGGCAGTTGTGCGGGGAGCCGGGATGGTCTTGGAGGATTTAGATTCTTTGAAAGAGGTGCTGGTGCCGTTGGATATTCAAAAAAGACCACGATTTTAACAGGATACTACTATGAATGGTTGGAAACATTATTATCAAGTAATGGGAATGTTGGTGGGAATATTTGCTTTGCTTGGTATTTGGAATATTGAGCCAGTACAATCTCAATTTATGGAAGTTTTGGCAAATGTCTCAGAATCAGTGCCGCTTGGATCAGAAATAATCTTACCTGAGTCGAGCCTCTCTTTGGAGGAAGAAAATGTTGCTCTTCGAGCCGAAATTGCCAGTTTGTTGTATCTGAAACAAGAAAATGATTTATTAAAAAGTGTAATTGAAACACGCAATGAGTCGCGTCTTAACCCTGTACAAGGTGATATCATTGGATTTGATAATCTCTTTTTAAGAAACACTGCCTTGATTAATGTCGGATCACGAGATGGGATTCAAAAAGATCAGCCAGCTATTTATTTGGGTCATTTGGTTGGTCAGGTTGTGGAGGTGTCCGAGTCTTGGAGTCGTATCCGATTTGTTCATGATACGGATAGTACTATTGGAGTGCGTATCGAAAATGAACAAAATTCTCAAGGACTTCTCAAGAGTCAATTTGGGACAACTCTTATGGTGGATTTGGTACCGAGGGTTGAGTCTGTTGAAGTAGGGCAACCTATCTTCACTTCAGGAGTGGGAAATATTCCTGCGGGTCTGGTAGTAGGAACAATTGCATCGGTATCCGAAGGGAATTTATTTCATGAAATTATGGTCGATTATCCAATTAACACGCGACGGATTAATACGGTATTTATTCTAACCGAAAGTTTATGATTGTTGGATTGCTTTTGATTGGATTATTAACTCTTACCAGTATTGTCTCAATTTTCTTACCATTTTCCTGGGTTCCAACGATCTCGCTGATTATCTTAATTGTTTTCATTCAACAAGGGCGAATCAAAGAATTAGTATTAAGTGTCATTTGGATTATTTTTGTAAGTACCCCCTTTACTATAGTTGATCCAATACTGTTGACTATTATCTATGCAAGTTGGAGTATATTGATGATGGTAAGTCAAAGATTCTTTGCTCAAGAGAGTATGTTGCAAGGAGTGCTTGGAGCCTTTATTTGGGAGTTCACTTTAGTGATATCCTTTCAGAGCTTTGAGATGGATCAATTAATGCTTCACAGTATTCAATTGGTGAGTAATATAATCACACTTAGTATTATGGTATACTATATATATAAATATCGAATCAATGAAATACTTTTTGAGACAGACTGACTATGATTTAACCCCTGAGGATACCTTTCTTGATAATGATGATGCTCAGGCTTTGTATGTAGAATATCCTGAAAACCATTCTCTACTATGGCTTCTTTTTGCTTTTTTGATTATTATATTTAGTGGGTTATGGATGAAAACTTTTCATCTTCAAATTTTTGCTTCTCAACAAGAAGGTGGTCAATTTTTGACTCAAACGAGTCGACAACGATATATAAAACCCTATAGAGGACATATTTATGATAGTTTTGGGAATGTATTAGCCTACAATACAGCCTCTTTTGATTTGGTGTTTGATCGGAGTCTTTTCCCTGATAATCAAGATCAACAAGAAAGAATTATTACGGAAACCACGGCTTTTTTTGGATTGGAAGAAGAGGTCTGGCCTGAAGCTCTGCAAAGTGAGGAGCCTGAGATTACTCTAAAGTCTGAGGTTTCTCAGGAACAGGCTATTTTGTTTGAAGTTGAAAAAGATGATTTTCCGGGAGTCTCTATTCGCGAAATTCGTGTTCGAGATTATAATCAATCGGAATATCTATCCCATATACTCGGATATGTTGGGCGTGTTTCTGTTGATGATCTTGAAGAGGATGATCGATATCTTCGAGATGATCAGATTGGTAAAACAGGTGTTGAGAAATTCTATGAAAAACTTCTTCGAGGAGAGTATGGGATGATAGAACGATCTGGTAGCCTAGAAACAATTATCCGACAACCAGAGGAAGGAAGTCATCTTCAATTAACCGTGGATCTTGAATTACAAAAGGTTTTGCAAGATTCGATGAAAGAAGTGTTAGACTCTGCTGAGCTTACCCGTGCTACTGGAATTGTGATGAACCCTCAGACGGGAGATATATTGGCTATGAGTTCCTTACCAACCTATGATAATCGGGAGTTTTTGGGAGGAATTTCGCAAGAGCAATATCAATCACTTTTGGATAATCCTCAAAACCCATTGCTTCATCGAGCAATTGCAGGTGAATTTGCCCCTGCTTCTACGGTAAAACCCTTTATTGCAGGAGCTTTTTTGGAAGAAGGTATTGTGGATACTCGTACAGAAATAAATGATCCTAAAGGACGTATTGTGATTCAAAGTCCTTGGGATCCTGCTCAAGAATTTATTTATCCTGATTGGAAGATTCACGGGAGGAGTGATGTGTATAAATCTATTTCTGATTCTGTTAATGTATTTTACTATACCTTTGGAGGAGGATTCAATGGACGCCCAGGTTTGGGAATTGAGAGAATGGCCCAATATTATAGAACCTTTGGATTTGGTGAACGCACAGGTATTGATTTACCAGGAGAGCGGAGAGGTGTGGTAGCTGATCCAGAATGGAAGCAAGCTCAGGGTGCAGGAAATTGGTTTTTGGGAGACACCTTTAATGTCTCGATTGGACAAGGAGGAATGTTAGCAACTCCTCTTCAAGTTCTTAATGCAACCTCAGCTATTGCCAATGGTGGCACACTCTATCAACCACGATTGTATAAAGGGGTGTATGATAATAGTACTAAAGAGCTGACCGAGACTCGAGAACCTGAGATTATTCGATCTGATATTTTGAGTCCTGAATCAGTCAGCATTGTACGTGATGGGATGAGGCAGACTGTAACGGATGGTACTGGGTATCAGTTACAAAATTTACCATTCACCTCGGCAGCCAAGACGGGGACCGCTCAGACAGGTGCTGAATTAAATAACTCTTGGTTTACTTCTTTTGCTCCATTTGAAAATCCAGAAATCGCTATGGTTGTGTTGGTTGAAGAAGGTCATCAGGGGTATCTTACTACTATTCCTATTACCCAAAAAGTCTATCAATGGTATTATGAGAATAGAGGGTTTAGTAATCAATAAAAGACTATGAATATTGGATTGGATATTAGAATGATAGGAATGAAACGGACGGGAGATGAGGTGTATATGCGGTATCTTTTAGAGGCTATTCGTGATCAGTCGAAACCTCCTTTTCATTATTATCTCTTTACCGATAATCCGCAATGGCAGGAGCAAGACTTACTACGAGATTTACCTGAGCATATGACGGTTATTTGCTTGTTGCCTGCAAAAAAATTAATATGGACGATGTATCTACTTCCTCGTGCATGTCACAAGTTTCACATTGATCTTTTGCACGTAATGTATATTACTCCACAATTCTTTCTTCCAAAAACGACTCACGTTGTAACTACTATTCACGACATATCTTGGAAGTTTGTCCCTGAATACATTCAGTGGAAAGACAAATTATTATTAGATCTTTTTATTCCTCCTTCTATTCGAAAAGCTCACCGGATTTTGACGGTCTCCAAACATGCAGCTGAATCTATTCACACTATTTTTCAGGTTTCTCGTGAAAAAATCACGGCTATTTATAATGGAGGTTTTATGGATGTCTATATGAAACCCTTAACCTTGTCTAAATCTGTACAAAAAATCTTAGAGACAGAATATATTGCCTACCTTGGGAGTTTGCAACCACGAAAAAACATTCCTGCTCTTATTGATGGCTATGCTGAATATCTCACTCAGTATCCAGAATCAAAACTTCAATTAGTGATTGCGGGAGGTAAGGGGCACAATTATGATACTGTGATTGATCAGAAAATCACTGAGTATGGTCTTGCCGATAAGGTTGTAATGCCTGGATTTGTTACGGAAGACGAAAAATATGCTTTATTGAAGAATGCTCAAGGATTCTTCTTTCTCTCTTTGTACGAAGGCTTTGGTATTCCTGCGATTGAAGCAATGAGTTTAAAAACAGCTACGGTAGTATCTGATCTTTCTTGTTTACCAGAAGTTGTCTCTGATGGAGCAATTACTGTTGATCCTGATAACCTACAAGACGTTGCTAAGGCAATATATCGAGTACGGCATCCTGGTCCTAAAGAAAAAGAAATTATTGAAGCAGGATATTTGAGAGCGCAAGAGTTTTCATGGGATACAATGAAGCAAGATACTCTTCAAGTATATAAAGATATTTTGATTAATACCTAATGGTTACTATTTTTTAAGTGGATGGAAGGTATTGTGTGTTGTCTCAGCATAGGTATCTGAGGCGTGAACATATTTGGTCGTTGTTTCAAGAGATTCGTGTCCGAGAAGGACCTTTAATGCTGCAGGATTGGCTCCAGATTCTGCTAAGTAGGTGGCAAATCCATGCCGTAGAGTATGCGCTGAAAGAGGCTCAGTAATGCCTAATAATAATCGATAGGACTTAATCTTTGATTGAAGGTAGTTTTCTGATATGCGACTCTTGAAAAGGGAGTCGGGGAGTGTTTGATTTGTGATTTGATCTGCAATTCCATCAAAGGTTTTTTTTGTGACAAAAATATAAACAAATTTATCAACAAACCTATCATCTTGAAATGAGGAGGGGAGAGCTGACTTGATGTATGCTCTGCGAAGATCTAAATAGTGATCAAGTAAATCGAGTGATCGGGGAGTGAGGTAAATAAAACGTTCTTTATTTCCCTTTCCTTTGATGTAAACCTTTCCCTCTTCCCCATTCACTTGATTGAGCGTGAGCTGTGTTGCTTCTGAAATTCTCATTCCTGAAGCAAAAATGAGCTCAAGAATAACTCTATTTCTTAGTCCAATAAATTCATTCGATTCAAGATGCTGTGGAGATTCAATAAACTGAATTAATGTTTCTAATAATGGTAAATGCATCACTTTTTTTCCCAACTTCATAAGTTTTACTTGTTGTGGCATTACTGGGACAGGATAATCCATATCAATGAGATAATTCAAATAGGATCTGATACTGGTTAGCATTCGGTTGATAGTTTTGGGACTTAAAGGATGCGCTTGAGTATGTTTGGTGAGAGTCTCTCGATCTTCTGCGAGAAGGTCTGAAGTATAAATGGTAAGAGTTTTTTTTGTTACTTCGCTAAATTCCCAGTTGTTTTGGAAGAGGAATGTATCGAAATGCATCAAATCTCGCTCATAATTCTGAATAGTGGCCTTTGAATAGTTACTAGTAGTCAAGAAAAGGAAAAAGTCGTCTAAAAAGGGTAATTTTTGAGACATCGGCTTATTTAAGCTATTTTTATACATATTCTTAGAAATTGATGGTTTTGAGGTTGAGTTAGGACTCGTTGAATGTTTATATAAGTGAATGATATTTCCTAGTAGTAATTTCCATCACCATAATGTATAAGCAATGTGTTATGGAGATACGGAGGTTTCTATTAGGAAAATAGTTGTAGTTCTAGACTCTATCTCATTCAAATATTTTAGCAGGGGAGAAGTCTTTTGGTTGAACTATCTATAGTATATCATAATTCAATACGTTGTAACAGAGTATAATAATGATTATACTCTGTTGTGAAGGTGTGGGTATAAACACATTTAAAGGTGTCATTATCTTTGTCTAGTCCCCTTTTTAGAAAATCCTTGATGTATCTACATATATTTCAAGCTACCCAAACTTGAAATAAAAACATTGTATAGAGCGTTGCTAATAGGAGGATTGAACACAAGGTATACAGTTTATCAAATAATGAGTATTGTACTGACCATATAGCTAGTATTATATATAAAGGGAAAAATGACAGTACATAGCGTGGCATACTCACTAGTGAACCACTTATTATGGGAATAAGAAGTACTGACCAGCTCCAGAATAGGTATGAGAAAGGAAAGATTTTTTTTACCGTTATCCAGATTAAAATAATAAGTGCGAATATGGTGAACCAAAAATCAAAAGAACCAAATATAAAGAGTTTATCTTCTGGAAATGATTGGATTGTTCGCAGTGTGTAGTCCCAGATAATAGCTATTGGGTTATGATAGCCACCTCTTCCATGTTCTACCCAATATTTTTGCACATCGATGAAATGTAAAAAATTATTGGTCTGAATATAATTGTAATATCCATATACTACTAACCCACATATAGGAGAGAGGGTAGTCATAATTCCCCACCCTATAGGTGTACCTTGATTTTTTCGGTCAGTTAGGTATTTCCATAATATTATAGGTGCTATACAACCACCAACCAGTCGGGTTAGTGGTGCTAAAAACCCAAAGATAGATGCCACAAGATAGTTCTTTTGTTGAGTAAAATACCACGACGCGAGTATGAGGAATAAAAAAAGACTTTCTGTGTAGACAGCCATCATAAAAAAAGAGGTGGGGAAAATCAGTAATAGCCAAGCTGATTTATAAGCCACTTCCCTCCCCCACCGATGTTCTACTAATTGAATCAAAAAGATGAGAGTACCTAAAGTTGCAATGCGAGAAATTATCATTCCAGCCATGGGGTAAGAGACTCCCAAAATTGTTACTAGACCACGCATTAAAAAAGGAAAAAGAGGGAAGAACGCATATAATGGAAGAATTTCTGTTCCATATCCATCTCTGGCAATAGTTACATAATTATTGCCGTCCCAATTTGTCCATACCGCCAAATCATTAGAGATTCCATAGTAGTTATGTATTGGTCCTTCTACAGGTACTTGAGCCATAATAGCCGCTCCTACAACGGTAAGAATAATCATCCATCCAAGCCAAATACGTATTGCATATGATACATGCCAGGTACTCCACAGATTCTGAATTTTTACTTTAATTGAGTGTAAGGATCTCATAAATGGGTGAGACTCGTAAATAGGGTGTGCTATGTTCTGTAGTAAATCTGAGGTATGTTATTCTGACGGGCTATCTAGATCATCATCGATAATAAGATCAGGGAGGCGAGCTGCTAGAGCAAACGAAAGCCATACAAATCCCATTAGAAAGCTGTCATTGAACATTCCTGTAATACCAATTGCTACCATAATCCCTATAGTAATACTTGAGAATTCAGAGTGTTGTCGGAAAAAATACACTCCTTGCTTAAATAAAATATAAAAGAAGGTTACGAATAGAGATACTCCAATAATCCCAGAACTTACGAGTACACTTAAAAAGATATTACTGGTATTAAATCCAGGGCCTACGCGTTCTTCAAATCCAGCTTGGCCTACTCCGATGACCAAATGTTCTGACGAAATGGACAATGCATCTTGATAATTTTGAATTCTTCCATCGACATTGACGTCTCGCACTTCTTCTCGGAGCCACTCTTCCCCATCATCAGACTCGTTATACACCACTAGATTTTGCGTAAATATGGATTCAACTCGATCTACAATGTTTAATCCTGCAAGTCCAGTTTGGGAAAGTGCTATCCCAATCAAAATGACGAAGCTGAGGTTTGGGATGAATCGAAGAGCTTTTTTACGTTCAGTACTCATTATAAGGTGTTGCCCCAAAAAGGTTATAATGAGTGCTGCTGTAGCCAGCCAGGATGCACGAGTAATTGTCAGGACATTCATAAAGATCATTCCCAGTACTAAGAGAGCTAACAATCTTCGTACTTTGATTTGAGGGGAGGCATACCAGACGGGGATTGTAATTGCTGTCATTATGGCTAACCACATACCAAACCAATTGGGTTCTGGAAGAAGACTATCTACTCTTCCGTGAAATACGGTATAGGTTGGCCACCCCAGTGGAAGAGCAATTGCTTCGTACATTCCCACAACAATTAAGGTTGCAGTTGATACAGCCAAAATTGCAACGAGCGTATATACTTGAGTTCTGTTTCTAAGACCATAATAAACGATGCAAAATACTCCAATATATCCTAGTAGTACTCCTGCTCGTATCAGTGCGGTTGTGATATTTTCTCCATTTATTATTCCTCCTAGTGTGGAAAGTATCCAAATGACACTAAATACAGTAAGGAAGATATGTTGATAGTACCAACTGGGAGCAGTAATATTTTGAAAACTGGTTCTAAAAACATTTCCTATAGAGGCTCGATATCTCCAGATTCCTACAGGGATCAGTACTGCAAAGACTATTTGATGGAGTCTTAGTGATATCCCGTTAATAGCAATTTGAACTACCTCAAAGGGGATGGTGAATATCAATAGATACCATAGTTTTTGATAAATATTCGCAGGTGAGAGATCTAGAGATTTCATATTGGTATGGATAAGGTTAGTCGATGAGAATTTGAGTAAGAATATTTTGTGTAGTAGTAATGTCTTTTTCTGTTAAAAATTGATGGAGACTTATGCGCAGTGAGGACGAGGCTTCTTTTGGAGATCGTCCTAAAGCTAAAAGTACGTGGGAGGGTGTGAGAGCTCCACTATGACAGGCAGAACCTGCCGAGAGGGCAATTCCTGCTAAATCAAAAGCGATAACAAGAGATTCTGCAGATTGTTTTGGTATGGTAATGTGCAGATTATGAGGGAGTTGTTGCTCTCTGGTTCCATTCACAATAATATCAGGAATCAATTGTATTGTATCATAGAGTTGATCTCTTTGTGAACGAATACGGACTAATGCTTCTTGATGTTCTGGCGTGTCTAATAATTGACAAGCGGATGCAAGTCCCGCCACGAGGAATGGACTGACGGTTCCTGGTCTAAGATTATATTCTTGGCCTCCACCAAAAGTAAGAGGAGCAATCGGAGTTCCTTGGCGAATAATAAGAGCCCCCACCCCTTTTGGACCATAGCATTTATGTCCAGATATAGAGTAGAGATCAATAGCTGTATGTCCAATATTAATGTCTTCTGACCATACCGCTTGAGATCCATCTGAGTGAAACACTGGATACTTCCCTTTTTCTCTTGTATTTTTTACCTGAGTGGCCAGTGCTTTAATGGGCTGAATTGTTCCAATTTCGTTATTGGCGTGCATTACGGTTACTAAAATAGTACGTTCATTAATGAGTCCTTGTAAAGATTCAGGTTGAACTATTCCTTCTGGGGTTATTGAGAGATATTTTACTGTTAATCTATCAGGATATCGTATGCATAGGTTTTGGAGTACTTCAAGTACTGCTGAATGTTCAATAGGACTGGTGATTACTTCAACTTTTTGCCGTGTCTGTAATGCTTGAGTGATCACTCCCTGAATTGCGATGTTATTGGATTCAGTAGCTCCACTAGTAAAGATGATTTCTGCAAAGTCAACTCCAAAGGTGTGAGCCAGATCTCGACGAGCTTCATCGATAATTTTTATTGCTTGTTGTCCTGCGAAGTGTGTGCTATGAGGATTAGCACCAATATCGGATTGAAGCACTTCTATCATTCGCGATCGTACTTTGGGGTGTATGGGAGTACTGGCTTGTGAATCAAGGTAAATCATAGATGTTAGGTACGTAAGTGTCTCTTGAGACGCTCCTGATCTGTCATTTTCCAAGAGCCGATTACAGCTAGGTTCCCTCTCTCTGGTTGTGCAAATTGAATCATTGCTTTTTGGATGTCCACTTTAGTAACAGAATCATATGATTGAATCTCAGCATCTACATTAAAGGGACTGGTGTGCCAAAGAGCGTGGGCGGCAATGGTTTCCGCTACCTCATCACTTGACTCAAATCCCATAGCCATTCGCGCTTTGACTTGTTCTTTGGCGATCTGTATTTCTTGTTCTGTGATGTGATATTGTTGCATTTCTCGGAGTTGTTTACGAATGATTTTGAGAGAATCTTCAACTTTAGAGTTTTTTACTCCTGCAGAAATCACCATATATCCACTATCCGAAAAGGTTCTTTGGGAACAACCTACATAATAGGCATAGCCCCGTTTTTCCCGAATTTCTCGAAAGAGTCTTGAACTCATATATCCTCCAAGAACCATTGAAGCAATAGAGGTGGTATAAGATGATTGATCATACAAATTTCCAATATGAAAGCCATACACGAGATGTGTTTGTTCACTTGGTTTGTTAACGCAAACTACTTGAGGTTCTGTAATGATATGTTCTTGTACGTTCTCTGGGGATGGGGCGGGGGTGTCTCGTACTGAAGTAAAGGTATGTTCAATCCTATCCATAAGTCCAGTTGTTACATCTCCTGCGACTGCAACAATAGTGTTCGATGAGACATATTTTGTGTGGAAATAATCTTGAAAATCACTTTGGGTAAATGATTGTATTGTTTCTGGTGTTCCAATAATATTTCTACCGAGAGGAGAATCTGGATACATTAATTCCTGAAAGGTATGTCGAATACTTCTCATTGGCATATCTTGATACATTTTGAGCTCTTCCATAATAGCTCCACGTTCTACATTAATATCTTTTTGGTTGAATTGTGAATTTTGGAAGATATCAGCAATAATATCTAGTGCTTGAGGTACTTGTTTATTCCGGACTTTGATCCAATATCCAGTATATTCGTGACCAGTAAAGGCATTATATGAAGCTCCGATACTATCTAACTCGGTAGCTATTGCTTGAGCATTGGGACGTTTTCGGGTTCCTTTGAACATCATATGTTCTAAGAAATGAGAGATTCCTCGCTGGGAGAGTGATTCATATCGAGAACCAACTTTGACGAGAACTAACAGTGTCGTAGTTGGAGAGTCTTTAATTGGTGCTCCAAGAATCGTTAATCCATTGGTAAGTGTTCGGGTCTTGTAATCCATACTAATCAGTTATCGAGGTAAAATACTATCTATCATTCGTTGATAAATGGAAATGTAACGTGTATTGTTATTATGGCAAAGGTATATATATCCATCAACTCCTAGCTCAATACTTTGGACACACTCCCCTTCTCCACTGGGTTCTACTGGTGCGTGTACAGCAAAGGAAAAGTCATCTGATGTAGTAATTCTAATTGGAAAATCATTTCCGTTTTGTGTTTCTGCGAATTCAGGGTAATCAAGAGTGAAGTTGGGATGTTCTAGCATTTGCCAAGATTCAACATCAGCGAATGACAATGGTTCTGCTGATTCAGGCTCTTCTTCTACAGATTCATTCACGTCATTGTCTCTTTCTGAGGAAGTATCTTCTGAGGGAGTCTGTGGTGATTCTAACCATGGTTTATTCGGATGATTCTCAATAAGATACGCATATAATGGAGTAGATGTTCCTGTTGTTTCATTAAATAGTGGGGATCCTCCCATATAGACAGTATCTAGTGGATCTCCATATTGATTGAGATTATTAGCATCAATCCAGACATTGATAAAGTCTCTTTCATCGTCAGGTAAAGAAAGGTCAACGAACTCATCAGGATTATTAATCTCTTCTGTGTAGGTTATTCCGTCATACACACATTGTCGTGGGAAAGATTCTTGAATTACTCCTGTTTTTTCTGCACAGCTTTCAAAGTCTGTAACAGGATTTTGCAATGATGTTGTCGCCCAATAGATGGCTCCAAAACCAATTATGCTTCCTATAGCTACTAATATGTATCGATATTGTTTTTTCATATCACAGTATATTAATGATTATTATTGTCGCCGTTCTTTTTGTTTTAGTCTTTTTAGCTTTTTCTTAGAAAGCTTTTTCGATTTCTCCGTTTGTCCGCTATCTCTGTTCATATCAGATTCTCGATCCAAACCTCCTTTGAGCGAGGATGGTCGATTGGTAGATACTTTTTGAAATTCTTCTGGTGGTTTTGGTGTTATTTGTACGTTAATTCTCAAAAGATTTATGATATACTGCTCGGTGATGTTTAAGAGAAGTTTTTCAAATAATAGAAAGGCTTCGTTTTTGTATTCTACCAGTGGATCTCTTTGTGCATACCCACGAAGCCGAATACCCGTTTTAAGGTAATCTATTACTTCCAGATGGTCCATCCATAGCATATCAATAGTCTGAAGAAGAATAGTTCGTTGCAGTTGTATCCTCTGTTCAATTTCTAATGGTGAGAGTTTTTGCTCAAAAGCAGTATACACTGTTTGAGTTAAATACCCAATCATTGCTTCTTTTTTTGCATCCATTGAATCTTGCCCATCACGAATGACTTCTAAATGAGAAAAAATGTCTTCGTCTATAGTAATTAATCCCTTGATATTTTCTCCAATTTCTTGGATATTCCATTCTCGGACACTTTCAATCGTAGTATGGAAGGACACGGATCGGTATACTTGTTCTTGTAATAAGTCTCTGGTCTGAGAGACAATATCAAGTTTATCGTGTAAGATATCTCGTCGTTTCTTATAAATAATCTCGCGTTGTTTGTTTATCACATCATCATACTCAAGCAGATTTTTTCGAGAATCAAAATGAAACCCTTCTATCTTAGTTTGGGCATTCTCGATTGCTTTGGAAATCATTACATTCTCAATTGGTTCGTCATCAGGAAAGTTAAATCGTTCCATAAGGCCTCTGATTCTATCACCACCAAAAATACGCATAATTTCATCATCCAAGGAAAGATAAAATTGAGTCACTCCTTGTTCTCCTTGTCGTCCTGATCGTCCTCTGAGCTGATTATCAATCCGTCTCGCTTCATGTCGCTCAGTTCCAATGACGTATAATCCTCCTAATGCTTCAACTTCTGCTTTTTCTTCTGGAGTTGATTCTGCTCCTCCTAACCGAATGTCCACTCCTCGTCCAGCCATATTGGTTGCAATGGTAATCGATCCTTTTCGTCCAGCATCAGCAACTATTTGTCCTTCTGATTCATGTTGTTTGGCATTGAGGATATTATATTTGAGATCAAATGTGTCAAATACACGGGCGAGTTGTTCACTTTTTTCAATCGATACGGTACCCAGAAGGACGGGTTGCCCTGTTTGACTTAATTCATAGACTTTTTTGGCAATAGCTTTAAACTTAATCTGCTCTGTCTTATAAATCATATCTGCCAAATCTTTTCGAGCAATTGGCTTATTGGTAGGAATAATAATTACGTCTAAATCATAGACTTTATGAAACTCTTCTGCACTTGTGACAGCTGTCCCAGTCATTCCAGAGAGCTTCTGATACATCCGAAAGTAGTTTTGATACGTAACGGTAGCCAGTGTTTTTGATTCTTGTTGAACAGGAACGTTTTCTTTTGCTTCAAGAGCTTGATGCAGTCCTTCAGAGTATCGTCGACCTTGCATCATTCGTCCAGTAAATTGGTCTACAATGATAACTTGCTGATCTTTGACAACATAATCCTTGTCTCGAACAAATAGAGCTTGAGCTTTGAGAGCTTGCTCGAGATGATGAACAAAAGCAATCCCTTTGTCTTCATAAATATTATCAATACCGAGAGCTTTTTCTACTTTGTCAATTCCAGACTCTGTAATATTGACACTTCTCATTTTTTCATCGATGGAGTAATCGGTATCCTTGTTGAGTTTAGGAACAATACGTGCAAATTGTTGATAAAGTTTAGGTGATTCTGCGTTAGGTGCAGAAATAATTAATGGTGTTCGCGCTTCATCAATTAATACACTATCAACCTCATCAATAATGACATAATGAAGTTCTCTCTGAACTTGTTGATTTTTATTTTGAGCAAGATTATCTCTTAAGTAATCAAACCCAAATTCATTGTTGGTTCCATAGGTAATGTCGGCTGCATATGCTTCTTGTCGTGTACATGGTTGAAGATAACTTTTTTCTACCCGATAAAATCCTGATTCATCTCGTTCTTGATCTTGAGTTTCATCATCAAACTCGGTATATAAAAAAGATCCTTCTCCAGTAATCACTCCAACAGACAGTCCTAAAAAATTATATATTTGGCCCATCCAAACGGCATCTCGTTTTGCTAGATAATCATTTACCGTAATCACGTGTGCTCCCTTCCCTTCAAGTGCATTGAGATAGGTTGGAAGTGTTCCTACTAAAGTTTTTCCTTCTCCAGTACGCATTTCTGCAATTTTTCCTTGATGAAGGATAATTCCACCAATTAACTGCACGTCGTAATGTCTTTGGGAAAGCGTTCTCGTTGCGGCTTCTCTGACTAATGCAAATGCAGGAGGGATAAGTTCGTTTAGCGAAGATCCTTGAGAAATACGCTCTTTAAGAATAGCGGTTTCTTGTGTAAGTTCCTGATCAGATTTTGCCTGATAGGTTGATTCTAAGTCATTAATTTCTTTTACTAATGGCCGAATTTTTGATAATTCTTTTTCATTCGGATCTCCAAACAGTGTGTTCCAAAAATTCATATCGTATGTGTCTTTGATTAGTAATATCTGTATATATTGTACTCCAAAATTATACTTTTGTCATTAGGAGGGGGCTCTCGTATATAATGTGCTTTCTTATATGAGAACCTATACTGATTTTTTTACCCTCTCTTGATGGGTTTTCGACGTACTCCATTCCATATAATAAATAAGAGACAATAGGCCAGGAGAAAGCCTATTGAATCATATACGACATCCATTGGAATAGCGGTTCTTCCAGGTACAAAAGCTTGATGCCATTCATCGAGTAATGCAAGTAATAAACACCAGGTTGCAGTATGGATATGAAGTTCATTCCATTCATCATAAGAGATTGTAGATATGTTATTAGGAAGTAAAGCATAAAAAAGAGTTAGATATTGAAGCATAAAGATAACCATATGAGCTCCTTTTCGTAAAGTAAAATCTATGACAGGCATAAAATCCGATTGAAGACCTGGTACACTTGACAGGTACCAGGTAAGGGTAAAGATACATACAGCTGGGAGAATTCGGTATGGTATATGTTTCATATAGTATTATTATATCACAAAATACAAAAGCCACCGTATAGGGCGGTGACTTTTGTAGAGGTGAACCGATCAATGTCGATAAGAAAGTTCTCTTAATCTTCTTTTTTCTCTTCGAAATCAGCATCTTTTGGTTGATCAGCATTTGATCCAGCAGGTTCTTGATCTTCTGGAGCTTGATAAAGTTTTGCCCCGACTTCTTGAGAAACTTTAGACAACTCATCAAGAGCGGTTTGAATCTTATCTTTATCATCTCCGTCTTTAACTTCTTTGACGGCTGTAATCTGTTCTTCAAGCTTAGTCTTATCTGCTTCCTCAATTTTTTCTTTATTGTCAGAAATCATTTTTTCGGTTGCATAAACAAGATTATCAGCTTGGTTTCGAATTTCTACTAGTTCTTTCTGCTTTCGATCTTCTTCTGCATGTGCTTCTGCATCCTTAGTCATTTTTTCGATATCTTCATCAGAAAGACCAGAGGAAGCTTCAATTCGAATGGATTGCTCTTTGTTGGTAGCTTTATCTTTGGCCGTTACTTTCAAAATACCATTAGCATCAATATCAAAGGTCACTTCAACTTGAGGGACTCCGCGTGGCGCTGGAGGAATTCCATCAAGAATGAATCGCCCGAGTTGCTTATTGTCTTTTGCAAACTCTCGCTCACCTTGAACCACATTGATGTCTACAGATGGTTGGTTATCAGAAGCAGTAGAAAATACTTGTGATTTAGAAACAGGAATGGTGGTATTTCGCTCAATAATTTTGGTGGCGACACCTCCCATAGTCTCAATTCCTAAAGAAAGGGGACTTACATCCAATAACAGAACATCTTTGACATCTCCTTGCAGAATTCCACCTTGGATTCCAGCTCCAATTGCTACTACTTCATCTGGGTTAATCTCTTTATTTGGTTCTTTTCCAAAGAGATCTTTGACAAAAGATTGGATTGCAGGCATTCGAGTTTGCCCTCCGACAAGAATTACTTCATCAATGTCTGACTTCGTAAATCCTGCGTCTGCGAGAGCTTTCTCACAGGGTTCTTTGGTTCGTTCAATCAAGTCTCGTACCAGTTCTTCTAGTTGCGATCGAGTCATTGTTAGATTGAGATGTTTTGGTCCAGTTGCGTCACTCGTAATGAATGGGATATTCACCTCAGTTTGCATTGAACTCGAAAGTTCAATCTTAGCTTTTTCAGCGGCTTCTTTTAATCGTTGAATGGCAAGAGTGTCTCCAGACAAATCAATTCCTTGGTCTTTCTTGAATTCAGATAAAAGATAATCCATTACTTTCTGGTCGAGATCATCTCCTCCTAAATGAGTATCTCCATTGGTTGCTCGTACTTCAATAGTATCTTCTGATACTTCGAGTACAGATACATCAAAGGTTCCTCCTCCAAAATCATAGACTACGATTTGTTGATCTTTCTTCTTATCAAATCCATAGGCAAGAGCTGCTGCTGTTGGCTCATTGATAATTCGTTTTACATCGAGTCCAGCAATTTTACCAGCATCTTTGGTTGCTTTTCGTTGAGAATCATCAAAATATGCTGGTACGGTAATAACTGCCTCTGTGATCTCTGTCCCAAGTTTTGCTTCCGCATCTGCTTTGAGTTTTTGAAGCACCATTGCAGAGATTTCTGCTGGCTGATACCACTTATCTCCCATCTTAATATCACATCCACCATTTGAGGCTTCTCGGATTTGATATGGAAGCAATTCTTTATCTTTTTGTACTTGTGGATCAGAATATGGACGACCAATCAATCGTTTCGCTGAAAATATGGTATTTTCAGGATTTACAACGGCCTGTCTTTTAGCGACGACTCCTGCCAGTCGCTCTCCATTTTTTGACATAGCAACAATAGACGGTGTGGTACGGTTTCCTTCAGAGTTTTCCAGAATTTTCTTTTCTCCTCCTTCGATAACCGCCATGGCCGAATTGGTTGTTCCCAAGTCAATTCCTAAAATTTTGCTCATAGTTATATATCGTTAGGTTTCTAACACTCTTTTATTATAATGAATTTAGCACTATATTGTCAAGACTGCTAAAGCTGAAAAACCGTTCGTGAATTCATATCGAGTTGACGTTCTAGTTCTTCACAAGGAATATTTCTCAATTCTGAGATTTTTTCAAGAATTGTGGATAAAAAAGTAGGTTCATTTCTCAATCCTCTGTATGGTACAGGGGCTAAATAAGGTGAGTCCGTTTCAATAAGGAGTCTATCAATAGGAACTCCTTTTGCTGAAGCTTGAATCTCTTCTACTTTATTGCGAAAAGTAACGATTCCAGAAAAGGAAAAGTAAGAAATATTATCTAATGATGATAATTTGCTTACCCATTCAGGACTTCCAGTAAAACAGTGATAGATAACGGTGAGTTCTTGACCCTGATATTCAGCTAAGAGGTTATAGGTTTCTTCAAAAGAATCTCTGGTATGTATAATCAACGGCTTTTTGAGATCAAGAGCAATTTCAATTTGGCATCGAAAAATATCTTCTTGAGCTTGATAGACTTCTTCTTTTGAATTGTAATGAAAATCAAATCCTGCTTCTCCAATTGCTACCACTTTAGAATGTCGTGCTCGTTGACTAAATTGGCGGATATTTTGAGGACAGAAAGATACTTCTGTAGCTTCATGAGGGTGTACTCCCATTGTTGCCCAGATAATTTCAGGGTTTTCTTCAGCAAGATAGATTGCTTGATCTGAGTCTTCACAGTTTGTTCCAACGGTAACGAGGTGGATGTCTTTAGATCGAAGGTTTTTAATAATAGCCTCTCTATCATTATCAAATTCCGATGAATGGAGATGGCAGTGCGTATCAAACATTATAAGGGAAATTTAATTGTATCACTCGTGGACACATTGTTAGAATCATCAATAGCTCGTACATAAAATTCAAACTTTGTAGCTCCAGGAGGAGGTGAATATTCATAGGTATAGAGGTTTCCAGAGGTCGGACTTGAGACAGTCGCAATTCTTTTTTCGGTTTCTCTATCCCAAAATTCTACTGTATCAACTTCTCCATCTTCATCTGTCACACGTGCCTCAAGTAAGAACTGGGTTAATGGAGTTCCAGAAACTTTAAAGTCTCTAATTTCTGGAGCATCTTGATCGAATTCGACATCAAAGGTAACTTCGGCTTCACCTCGATTAAAGAATGTATCAAAAGCACGAACAGTAATGGTGTTCTGACCATCTTTTTTGAGAGATATTTCTCGAGTAAAGGATGAATTGTCACTTGAGAATACTGACTCATCATTCAGATACACATCAACTTGCTCAACCCCTTGAGGCGCATTTACTGAGACAGTAAGAGATACTGTCTGAGACTGTATGGTGGCTCCATTTGAAGGATTGGATATGGTGATTTCTGGGCGATTTTCTTCACTATAATTCGATTCATCATCACTTTCAGCTGGAGGTCTTCTACTATATTCTTCTCGGCCAGCGGCCCAATTTCTTACCCCTTGCTCCCAACGTTCATACATTGGATCTGCAGTAGGATCAGAAGGGATATCACCGAGTGGATCAGATAGATCTACATAATGCAGAATATTGTGAACAGTCTTATATTCTCGTTCTTCTACAAGTTCAGGAGGGGTTCTATCTGTTGCTCGTTTTCCTGTTATTCGATTTACTTTTATTCGTTGAATTCTTTCAAATCCTCCGTCCATCATTGGTTTTTCAATGTCTACGGGATCAGGATCAGTGAAGGATCCTGCAGGACGAATAGCTACTGCTTCTCTCATAAATCTATTCCAAATTGGGGCAGCTACGACGGATCCATCTGCACCATTCGTCATAGGGCTATTATCATTTTTTCCTACCCAAACCCCAGCGACAAGGTTATCAGTGTACCCAACTGTAAGAGCATCGCGGAATTGTTGGCTAGTTCCTGTTTTTGCAGCTGCCTGTACTCCTGGTACGGAAAGATTATTTGTAAAACCAAACACAGGAGATCGGGCATCATTATCCGATAAGACATTTGTAATTTGTCGAGCTACTTGAGTTGATAAAACTCGTTTTTGACTTGATTCCCACGAATAGAGAGTCTCACCTCTTGTACTTGTAACCTGCATAATTCCTGTAAGCGGATTATGCATTCCATCGTTAGCAAATGCACCATATGATCCAAAGTGTTCGATTAATTTAAGATCAACTCCTCCAAGTGCCATTGCTAATCCAGCTTGTCGATCTTCAGTATAATCAGTAATACCTAATTCGAACCCAAGTCGTTTAGTATCATTAATTCCAGCTAAGTAAAGGGTCTTTACTGCGGGTATATTTAAGGATGTAGCAAGTGATCTTCGTAATGAAACGGGCCCGTTAAACCTCAAGTTAAAGTTGTTTGGTTCGTATGGTGGTAATCCTGGGGTTAGTTCAAAATTTGTCGGTAAATCAAATACGTATGTTTCAGGATGGAATCCTTTTTCAAAAGCGGAAGCATAAATTAAAGGTTTAATAGATGACCCTGGTGATTGAGAACTGGTAAGAACATTTACATTTCCATCATTTTCGGTATCAAAATAATTTCGAGAACCAACCATTGCTAAAATGTCTCCGTTTTCAGGATTTATTGCTCCAAGAGCAGCATTTTGCGCATCGAATCGTGCTCGATTCGGTTCAAGTTCTTCTCGAACTGCTCGTTCTGCAATCTGTTGAAGTTCCCAGTCTAATGTTGTCTGAATTCTAAGGCCACCTTGTTCAAGAAGTTCTTCTCCAAATTGTTCTGCTAACTGTTCTCTGACATAAAATACGAAGTGAGGAGCTTTAATATTTCGAGCAAAAGGCTGAATCACTAACTCTTTTTCTTTTTGTTCTTCATATTCTTCTTGGCTCAAATACCCTTCATCTCTCATTAATCTAAGAACGAATTGTTGTCGATTCACGAGTGATTCAAAGTTTGATCCGTAAGGAGAAAAATAGGTTGGTCGCTGAATCATTGCTGCCATCATCGCTGCTTGATACGGTTCTACATCACTTGCATCAACCCCAAAAAATGTTTGAGCTGCTGCTTGAACACCATAAGTCTGTCCTCCAAACGGAATTTCGTTGAGATATAATGTTAGAATCTCATCCTTATCGTATCGTTGTTCAATTTGCACGGCTAAGATTGCTTCCCGTGCTTTTCGCATCAAACTTCTTTCGTTTGTGAGAAGTGCATTTTTAACAAACTGTTGAGTAATGGTTGAGGCTCCGCCACCAATTCCTCTTCCTGTAACATTTGAAAAAGCTGCTCGGGCGATAGCTCGTGGACGTATCCCAATATGATCATAAAAAGCTTGATCTTCAATTGCAATAAAAGCTTGTTTTAAGGTATCTGATATTTCTTCACTAGAAATAATACGTCTGTTTTCATCACCTGAAATTTCATATAATAGTACTTCACCTGTCCTATCATAGATTTGAGACGACTCAGCAATACGACGTTCATCAAGATTGACTACACTGGGAAGATCTTTAGCTACAAATACATATGCTGCTCCGACTATGCTGACACTGAGTAAACAAAAAACTCCGAGAGTATAGAGAGACCATCGTACCCAACGTTTTTGTAGCCATTTATTCTGAGCGATTTTTTGCTTAAATGTTGAAAATATTTTGAGATTCTTCATAGGGAAGATTGATTTCTATAATGATAAAATCATACTAATTCACGTCTACAACAGATTAATAAGTCTATTCTATTCAGTATATCTTTCTTATTATATCACAGTCTGTCCTGCAGTTCCAAGAAGACTGACTATCAATATAATAATGAATATTAAACGAATGAGAAGAGGTTTTAGAAGATTCCCTTTAATATAATATATTTCTCGAAATATAAAAATTGAATAAAAAGTTATCAAGGTAAGAATTCCCGCTTGTGTTGTATGTGTATACGGTATTAATCGAAAAACGTGATACAGTATACTGATACCCCAAGCAATAAGCCCAGAATAAAGCAGGGCGTGAGGAATGGCATACAGTTGTAATAGTACAAAACTCATTACTGCTGTATAGACTAAGCAGGTAATAAAAAGGATCATTGGAGGAAGTGTCGTTACAAAGATTGCTCCAAATAAAAAAGTATACCACAAAAAAAAGGAAAGGACAGCTCCTGATAGCACAAACTGTCTATTCATCTCAATGGACTTCATTTGATTATCAGAAAGAATTTCGTGAGAGAACCAACCAACTATCCCTATAATACTCAGAACCATCCAGGTAGGAATAGTGTTTCCTGCAGTAACTCTCATAAAAACTATTGCAGAACTAATGTATGCTATAGCGTATCCCCAACTAAGAAGTGACGTATGAAACACTTGTATGAGATATCCTATGCTGAGTAAAAAAAAGATCAAAGACTGCCAACCTATAAGGGGAATCTGTTGTTTCAATAAATAGAGAAAAAGAGGCAGTATGATGAGGAAATAAAGCCCGTTCAACAAACTTGAGCTAACATTGATTTTGATACGGTACTTAAGCTTCATTAATCAGGTGTTTTAGGGCTACTAACTTTTTTATTATATCATTATTCATTCGGATTCAGGAAGGTGTGAGGGGGGCCAATAATTACTTCGCCTTGTCGAATTTCTCCATTAGCGGTAAATGTCAATGGACCAGAATATGGTAGTGTTTCTATAACTATTATATATTCTTTTCCTGAAATAACCTCTGATTCAAAAAGAGTGAAGTTATCTACAATTGGCTGACAATCAGATCGAATTCGACCTTCTAGAGAAGAATTAATAAACCATTTTTGACATTGGAGAGATTCAAACTTTCGTGAGAGTATCACAGAACCATTTTCGATAAGACGTGCTTCAAATCCGCCTGCTTCTGATTGAATGATTACAGCAAGTTCAATATAAGCAAGCCCTGATGCTGGAGAAATGAAAGAGAACTCTAATCTTTGGGGGGAGCCTGTAGAAATAGCTAAAGCATATTGATCTGGATTAATTTTCCAATTTCTGGAAATCTGAGTCAGGTTGGGACGAATATATATTGATTCGGCATTGTCTGAAACAGTAGCAGTACTGCCCCACTCTTGAATAATTAAATATCCTGTAGCTCCAATTGCAACAGATATACAAAAAAATATCATTTGAAAAAATCTTTGACGTATTGTGGGTGAAACTATCGATTGTATTGATACATCCTTCTCTATTGCAGTTGTTGATTGATCAAGTGGTATGTTCAAGATCAAGATTATACAAAGCATAACAGAAATAATCATTCCCCCAAATAGTGGTATGTTTATTTGCGAGAGTAAATAGGTTCCCCAGGGTATTATGAGAAACATTGCCGCGAGAAAAAAAGCTCCTTTTCGCACACCTTGATCAAATCTATGATAATAGCTCTCACAGAAGGTATTGAATACGTACCATTTTTTGAAAGGAATGGTTTGAGAATAAAGAGAAAACGTTCCAAATATCATTATAAAGATACTTATACTAATAAAAAGAATTGTGGTGATGAAAGGGAGATTTTGATGAATCTGAAAGATAAGGGTTGCTTGTAATAATACGAATATAATCCAAAGAGGAAATGGTTTATCATTGGATAGATTATCTTGCTTTGGTTGAGAAACGAAAAGATAGATCATAGTCAGCAGTGTAGCGATGAGTCCAAAAATTCCATCGTGAATAGGGAGAATGGTCTTTCCAAGGGCTTGTCGAACAAGAACTATTAGCCAATAGAGTCCCCAACTTACAATCACTATTGATTCGAGGTGGTGATACAGAAATTTTTTCATATATTGGTTCTTTTATAGATAGAAAAGTCTTGTAATTGATACTTCAACTCAACCTCATTAGAAATGAGGATCAATCTATATAAGGTACTATCTTCAGGAATATGTATAAGATGAGTGTAATGATCAGTTGATCGGACAGAACTTGATTTGATTAAAACATAATCAGCACGGAATAGATCATCCCAATATTGAAGAGTTTCATCAGCATCTTCTATAAACCATATTTTCGGATCCCATAAGGCCTCTCGTTCCGTATGTAACGTAATTTCTGATGTATAGGACGTGAATATACGAGCATCATCGGGAGTGTTCTCTACTATCCATTGCATAAGCTCTGGCCAAGCATTTCTGGCTTGTTCAGTGGAAATGCCCCAATAACTATGAGTAAGATCATATGTTTCTTGTCGATGATACAGAAAGATGGATTGAAATAAGCTTAAAATCAATAGTATAAAAATAATAGCTTGAGAAGAAGTTCGTAATCGAGAAAAAATGATATAGATAAGAGTTGTACTCGATAATATTAGAATCAATATAGCGCTGTGAGTATACAGAGTATTTGTTGTAACCGTCAAGGTGATTATGATATATGGTATCACTAAAATCATATATATTGACCACACAGCTTTTGATTTAATAAACCAAAAGACAGTGGTAAAACTTATTAGTATAGCAAATAATACAATATTTATTGGATTATTTTGATTGAGAGTATGATAGATATCTCCAATATCCCAGCCCTGTTGAATCATTGTAATGAAAGAGGGATAGTGGTTATGAGGATTATCAGGTATTTTCTCTATGAGAGATGAATTAATACTACTTTCTTGTAGTTGAGCTTCAAGACCTTGATACTCTTGATCATTTGGTTGAAGCAGAATCTGTTCTACAAAGGAATATTCTATGAATGAAGATTGTAGACTAGAAGGATTTTGCTGTCCGTACATAGCATAATAAGAAGCTCCTATAATGACAGGAACTATTACAATAAGTGGTATGATATTCCAAAGCTTTCTTCTGGGAAGATATAACACTATTTGAATTATGAAAACCACAATAATCCCTACTATAGAGAAAATATAATGAGTCCCTAATACTGCAGAAAAAGCAAATAACATAAGAGCAGCAAAAGCTATACTGACTTGATGTGTTTGATAAAACTTCAGAGTAGCTGTGAGCCCAGCTAAGGTGAAGAGTAAGTAGAATAACTCAGGCTGAAATCCATTCAACCAAGAAGGAGGAATAATTACTATTGTTGCTGTCCAAGCTGCCAGGTACTGTCCGTAAGATAAAGAATATTGGGAGAGGATTCCAATTTGCTTAATCAATAGTGAGCTAAAGACAACGATCCCTATTATTGCAAAAAGAGGCAATATGATACTCATCCAAGCACCAACTAAAAGACTTCCTACAACACCAATCGCATAAAGGTGCATAGGAGAATGTAAAAAGATACCGTGTTCATATATACCAGCAGTATCCACTGAACTCTTGAGTATTGAATATACTCCATCTATGGTCTCTCGTCGAATAAAATCTTGCGTAATTCCTAGGGTTAAAGAAGATTCTCCAACGGACATAAAAGAACTCTCTTGAATAATTAAGGGAAGAGAGAGTAATATAACAAAGGCTAATCCTATAATCCAGGAAATCCCTTTGCGTTGAGCAGTAATCTGTGAATAGTGCATTGATTCTAAGCTGTTACGATGATGAATGATTAAATCAGTGTTTTTGAATCTTTAAGTCTAAGAAGACAGTATATCCGTCTTTTATTATAGCGAGGATACTGATACCCGTAAACACTTGAGCTAATATCAGCAGATTACCCCACCAAGTGTGCGTAATGGTAAAGATTATTGGTTCAGTATCATCAACTGGTTGAGAAGGTTCTACTACCCATAGGTTTGTATCTACATTCAGTTCTCCGTGAATACTATTGAATTGAATTTGATCAGAAGTTAGAGTCCAAGCTGATGAATATGGTCGATGAAATGCGATACCTAGTTGATCTGTTTGCCATTGATTGATTTGAATAGATAGAGTGTGAGGTGATTCTTTTATGATATCAATATCTGTTGACGAGATCTTGGATGCTGCCGATTTTATTAACCGTGGAGTAGACACACTGGCATAGCCTCCCACTACCTGACCTGGGACAATAGTTCTTGTACGATACTCTCCAATTAAACGGATTTGCAAGTAATAATCTGTCTGCTCTTCCAGTTGAAGAGGTGGGCTCGTAACAATTCTTCGTGTTGGTAAACAGTATAGGGTACTTTCAAGGGATTCTTGACAGTCGATATTATCTTCGATATTATGCCACATCAAGTCAGTGAGGATTTCGTCTTGATAGAGTGAGTAAGCTATCTTTACGCCTAAATCAAGCTCTTCTAATTCAAATTTTAGATAATACTCCCCTGTTTTGGTTGGTTCTATCTTGAATACTAGTGTAGGTTCTCCAGCTTGCTCTTGTTCAGTTCCCCACATATTATTTGTATTACGTTGCCAATCAAGACTTTCTTGTACAGAGACTCGAGCCGATTGATAGGGGGAAATCTCTTGTAAAAGATGAGTGTCTATCTTGGTTTTAGTATTAGTAATAATATATGCAGGGTCTGAAAATTGGTCTGCAAGAAAATAGACATCCTGGATTGAGCTATCTCCTAAAACAAAGATGTCTTCAACAGACTCTACAACTGGCGGGACCGGTCCAATAAAATCACTATATTGTGGCGTATAATGCAAATTGGGTCGTCCAAAAAAATAGATAAGAAGGGTAATAATAACCCCACTGAATGATCCAATCCAAATCAGCCGAATTGATGGGATAGGAAGGAAATGAATCCTGCTTTTGGGTGAGACAGCAGTATTTGGTGAGGAATATTGTGGAATAAAAAGATTCAATACTATTAAGGCTCCGACGATATATTTATCGTAAAATCGGAATTCAATCATAGAATGAAATTGACTCAAGAGTATTAAGCTCAGGTACACAATTTGTAAGCAGACCCATACAGCCACAATTTTTTCTTTAAATACTGAAGGTTTTTTCATAAATATCATTCTATTCCTTGATATACATATAGTTGAATCATTTGATTTTGGGGAGGAAATATTGGTAATCGAGGATCCCATTGAGGATTATGAATTGGAATTTCATAACGAAACACATTAAGTAATTCAAGATTCTCACGCTGAATTTCTGCCGTGTATACGAAATAAGAATCAATCATCGTTTCAGAATCAAGATCCTCAATAGAAATTGTCTGATAATCTAAATCTGACCATGTGTATGCCCAATAAGGTAAAATTCGTGAGGCTTCATTTGCTTGGCTTATATTTCCAATCACTTTAATTGACGAAGCATTTGGGTTGGTCAAAGTTTCCGTAAAAAATCCGTCCAGCAGAGTGTAATACTCTCGTTGATCAATCTTGTAATTTAATATAATACTGATAGATACAATTTGAACTAAGACATAGCAGGTTACAAGAAGAGTGATACGTTTGGGATAGCGTTGTTGAAATCGAGCCAGTCCAATCGATCCAATGATAAAAATGAATGGAATGATCACAGTAATAAATCGTCTAAGAAACCAAAGGAAATCTCGAGTAATCCGTGGATTATAGAGATATAGTAAAAATGGAAATATTAAAAGAAGAATCCAATACAATTGGCGTTTGCTAAAGATATCACGATAGGCCACGCCCCAAAGAAAAGGGATAAGTACTAAGTAACTTCCAAAAGAAAGAAACAAAATTCGTTGACGTTGAATAAAATCAGTCCAGGTATTTTCGGTATCCCCTATATCTACTGTAGTAATTGCATCCGCATATTGTTCTCGTACATAATTACCACTAATATTTGCTACTACGAGAATAGATATTACTGTCACCGTCAACGCCAGACAAAATGCAATACAGTATCGTGACCAACCAATCCTCCATTGTATGAATAGGATGTGAATAGCCAGAGCAAAAAAGGCCATTAATCCTAGAGCTTCAACTCTTACTGTAAATGCAAAAGCTATTGCAAAATAACTCAGAAGTATTTGTATCCAGGATTGAGATTCTTTCCCTTGCAAAAATATTGCAATAGCTCCCCATACCAGTGGTAAGAAAAGAGTTTCTGAATAGGTATATGAATACAACCATACCACAATCGGACTGAGTAAAAATACTAATGCAAGATACCTGTGAGAGATTTTTTTTTGATCCCAAATACATAACACTTGTTGAAGAGATATCACCGCAATTCCGAGGAGGAATAAATGAGCAATGACAAACCCCACTGTCCCCAGTACTCGTACAAATGGCACCAAATAAGCTGAATAAGCAAATAGAAAGCTCGGTGTTTGGAGTCCATTCGTAATATGTAATCCCCACTGAAAGTAATCAGTCTCAGAAAAAAACGAACCATTCTGAATAAGATACTGTGTATTAATCATATACGCAGAATAATCTCGATCCATCTTAAAGTAATAACTAAACCCAGCTAAGATACATCCACTGGATACAAGCAATAAGATGGTTGTAAATCTTTGTTTTCTCATAGCAAAAATCAAAGACAATCCTCCGCATACAATAATGATGATAGATACTACAAAATGAATCCAAGTTGGAGCTGAAAAAATCAACGTGACACTTGTCCCAACAATAGAAAAGATGAGCCAACAATAGACAAAATGAAAGCTATTTCTATCAATATATTTTATCCAAGAAGTCAGCATAGATTGCATTGACATTGATAGATTTACCATGGCAAATCTTTATACCATTGAGGCATTGTTTTATATACTTCCCACTGTCGTCGAACTCCTTCGATAAAGGACACTTTCGGATGATAGTTCAGCATTTTTTGGGCTTTAGAGATATCTGCGTACGTAATCGAAACCTCAGTTTTTGGAGCTTCTATATAACTTCTCTCGGCAGGTTGTTGCATGACTTCTTCCAAGGTATCAACAATCTCTGAGACAGTCACAGGGTTTGAGTTTCCAAGATTAAAGATTTCATAGGGACAATTGGCATCTAATGCGCCAATGATCCCTGAAACAATATCATCAACATACGTATAGTCCCGCCCCATCGAACCATCTCCATAAATAGATACTGGTTGATTATGATCGATCTGTTTCATAAAGCGTTGGATTACCATACCATAAGGGCGTTGGAGAGGTCCATATACAGTGAAAAATCTCAAACACGATACAGGAAGTTGATACAAATGATGATAGGTGTACAAGAGTGTCTCCCCCATTCGCTTGGAGGCAGCGTACGGTGATACCGGTGTATTCACATCATCAGACTCTCTAAAGGGGACTTCTGTTCGATTTCCATATACCGATGATGAGCTAGCAGATACAAAGTTCTGAATATGATACTCTACTGCTAAATCTGCCAGTACGGTAGTACCCATAATATTAACATCCATATATAGATGAGGGTCTTTGACAGAATAGGGAACTCCCGCCATTGCTGCCAAATGAATGACTTTATCAATTTGATGCTCTTCAAAGATTTGCTTCATAGCATTCTTATCTCGAATATCAGCTTCAATGAATAGATACGTTCCCTGAGATTCATTTGCTAAATCAAGTGTAATTTGGTTCGCTAATTCTTTTGCTTTTTTATCGTAATATTGATGAAAATTATCAACACCTACAATAGAGTCTCCTCTTTGGAGTAAAGCTCTAGATACATATGATCCGATAAATCCTGCAGCACCAGTTACTAAAATTTTCATAAAGTTTGATATAGTGATATGAATTTAGTATACAAGACCTAGTCTATAAAATCAATTACTTAAGATATTTACAAACCCACTCTTTTTCTGGTATACTTATTTCTATGGGAATATAGCTCAGTTGGCTAGAGCGCGTCCTTGACGTGGACGAGGTCACAAGTTCGAGCCTTGTTATTCCCACAA
>PXDG01000113.1 GCA_003565105.1 Parcubacteria group bacterium
AATAGTATGATAATCGCCTTAATATCCATGAGTTTTTATCTTTTTACTAAAAGAAAAAGATAACTTCCTCTAAAAACACCCCCTCTGTATGAGAGGGGGTTGTTTTATATAAGAAATCACTGCTCTACACTAGATATACTACTCTATGTATGGTAGTATATACACACGGTTGTGTATCAACCGTGTGTACACTTACTTTTACATTGAGGTCATTGAATATTATACGAATTCTTGTAATTGCAATAGCAATAGGAACTGCGTCTGCTTGCTCTTCCAGACATTTTACAGATCTTCCGCAGGATAATACTGATTTCAATCTGTTAAAAGCTGATCTGTCTTTAGAAAATATGTTTCCTGTTTCTTATGAAAATAAGATCTGGAAAAAAATAATTATAGAAGACAATCCACTCACACTCAATCAAGGAAATCCAGATTATTTTTTCAGTGAATCATCCAATACCTTTGATAATCCACTGAACCTAAATAAAAATCTAGAAAACCCCCCTCTTTTAGAACAAAGAAGGGCCAGAGTTAATAACTCTACTAACAGCAGTGTTAACATAACGTCATCACTCGACTATTCTCAGAAACCAAAAATGGTTCCTGAGAATAGTATGATAATCGCCTTAATATCCATGAGTTTTTATCTTTTTACTAAAAGAAAAAGATAACTTCCTCTAAAACCACCCTCTCTGTATGAGAGGGTGGTTTATATCATCCAATCAGAATACTCCATTGCATTCATTCTGTACAAAACATATAGGTCTTTAATGTTAAATTCCACATCTCAACTCCCTAACATTTACCAACGCATAGCCTATTATTCTTGATACATATTAATAATATAGATACTTATTTTCGTTAGTGAAAATTGACTAAAATTTTATTGTACGGTATAACTTAGCATATAACAATGAATATTGTTATATTTACCATTTGAAATTAGGAGATTACTTCCAAATGAAGTTAGCCCTCACATATACAAATAAAGATTTAGCTGGAGTAGAGATCACTTTGAATCGCTCTGGGCAAACACTGGTTGTTCACGGACATCTCAGTTCGACACTTAAGATACCTATCGTCTCTACGTATAATCCCATACATATATTTCAGCAAGGCTCTTTTTCTCTGCAAGAACTATATGAACCAGGAGAATTTGTTATCACACCCTCACAACAAAATGACAATAAAATTTTGTTAGTAGGAAGAATATGGGGAGCATCAAAAGGATCTATAGCACTTATCCAAGATTATTCTTCTGCGAAGATTCTTAAACTCAGTAAAAGCCCTCGATATACTATGGGATGCTTGAGTATCATAAGTATATTCTCACCTCAAAACATTCTCTTATTCCATGCGAATGGAACCAAAATGCAAAATAATAATCCTCTTCCATACGATGTTTATACGCAATATATACACACAGGAAGTGATCTTATCAAGGAAGAATTTGAAGGTGACGAATATCGTTGCCTACACCACATTAATTAACCTCTACACAATCTAAACACCTTTTATTAGGCAGTGAACACGACTACTCACTGCCTTTTGCATTATGAAACACACCCTCCTTACTCAAGTCGTCTCTTTTTCTGTTCTGATAACTCAGCAAATTGAGCGGTCATTGTAGGATTCCCTCGGGTCAACCGCTTGATCGTTAAATCTTCAGCCTTATTATTGGCTAAACGTAGATTGTTTTCAGAAGATAAGAGAGCATCTTTTGTTTTTTGGAGATGACTAATGGTTTTATCTATCTCATCAATTGCCGTTTTGAATTTACGACTTGCTAAATCATAATTTCTTGCAAATCCTTGCTTGAATTCCTGTATATTTTCTTCAAAATGAGTGATGTCAATATTTTGATTCCTGACCAACGCAAGTTCTGCCTTATATTGCAACGAATTAAGTGCTGCATTCCGAAGGAGAGTAATGATAGGAATAAAGAACTGTGGCCGAATAATATACATTTTTGGATATTTATGAGATACATCTACAATACCTGTATTATACAATTCATTATCGATCTCTAAGAGAGAAACTAAAACGGCATACTCACACTTTTTCTCGGTACGATCTTTGTCTAATTCACGGAGAAAATCTTCATTTCTTTTTTTGGTAGCAGTCTCGTCTCCTTCATTTTTCATTTCAAACATTATAGAAATAACTTCATTGTCCGCATCATCAGTCTCACGATAAATATAATCTCCTTTACTTCCCGTTCGTGAATCGTTATCTTTTTCAAAATACACATTTTGAAATGCAGTAGCTCGAAGTTTATTAAACTCTACTTCACAATGTTGCTCCAACGTCTCCCCCATCATTTTTGTGCTCAGCTTTTGCTTCATTTCTTTACGAAACTCAATTTCCTCATCTTTCATCCGAATGATTTTATCCTTGGTTTCGAGTTCGGCAAGAAACTTTTCTTGAAGCGATTTTTCTAACAACTGTTTTTCCGTTTCTTTCCTTTCGAGTTTGTTCGACAGATCATCTCGCTCTTTTTCAATCAACTTAATCGCTTCCGTTACTTTAAGTTGTTTTTCTATCTCTGCCTTGTCTATTTGCGCTTTTAGTTCAGCAATTTCCGATTCTTTTTGACGAGAAATGTATCCGACCTCTTGATCTTTTTTCATCTGTAATGTCGAAATTTCTTGGTCTTTTTTAGCCAACTCTGCCTGCAAGGTGTTTTTAAGGTGTGACTCAGCTAATTGAACAGCATTCACTTTTTCGCGCTCAGCAATTTGAAGACGATTTTGGAGTTCTTTCTCAAATTGATGATCTCGAACTTGTTTCAAGATATCAGCATATCCAGCTTCATCTACTTTAAAAGCGGTTTTACAATGGGGACAGATAATTTCATTCATATTGATATAATAAAGATTGTAGGACTAGCATATGTATGTATTATACCCCGTGTGACTAAGTTATCAAAATACAAACAATCCCCAACTACTCTAATCATATTAGATATACTTTAGCATAGAAAGTAAAAATAGATCCTTGCAAGCAAGAATCTATATTGATTAATCGTTATTAATATGAAGCCTAATCTCTTGATAAAGGCCAGCTACCAAGTAGATGAAAAGCCTCATCTACGAGATACAATGTACCAGTAATTTCATCCCAGTACAACTTAGTCTCTCCTGGTTTCGGAAACCCACGCACTTTATCCAGCAATTGTGGAGTAAAATGGTTTTCGGGAGTCATATCTTTGAGACAACTGTATTTCACTGTCAAGGTATTTACCTCATAATTATACATAAGACATCATCTAACTTATCATAATCTATCAAAATGTCAACTACAGACTATTTGGACATAACGAGTTGCTCGGACAAAATTAAGATAATTAAACGTTATTATTGTCGCTCCAAAATGCCTATAGTATCATTCACTTGGAGATACCTCTATAAGTGAATATTTCGCCTATCAACCACGTCATAAATATAGCTTATATATAAGGATAAAACAGCTTTTCATTGACAATCGTATCAAATTCTTGTATAGTATTTATGAACCTTTGAATATAGGTAAGGTCGTTTATGGCTTCAGATAATGTCTGTTTCTGCCCTTCTGAAGAACCCAACTCCCCTTGCTTTTAATCATAATAATATTAGTAATCAACGGTATATTTCTCATTCGACGAAGTCATCTTCACAGTCGACTCAATCGAACACTAGAAAACGTCTTACAAAAAATATTCAAAAAAATATTAGCTGGATAGTACTAGGATGTATAGTAGCAACTATATCATTGAGTAACTTTACCCATGCTGACAACAAGTCTACGACTTTACTATTGTCAGGCATTCAACCAAACCTCGGAGGTCCAGAAGAAACTTCATCTATGAATGGAGTTATGGGAGTACCAGGAACCTATGGTACTGAATCCAATTTTCTTCAAGCATCTTTAATTAATGTAGTCGAAAATAATACCAATGAAGCAAATGGAAACGAATTGACAGAAGAAAGTCAATTAGAACCCGAACTTCCTATCCTTACTGCTTTTCACAGAACTTCAGAAGATTCTAGAGAAGAGTCTCGTGTTATCAGAACATACACTGTTCAAGATGGTGAAACACTCAACGAAATTGCTGATAAGTTTGGAATTACGGCTGAAACTATTGCTATCACTAACGATTTAGATGATCTCAATACGGTAGAAGTTAATACTACTCTGACCATTCTGCCTGTTGATGGAATCAAAATTAATTCATCTGAAGATGAACGATCAATAGAAGAGCTGGCCCGAGTATATCAGGTTTCTGAAGAAAAGATTCGAGAATTCAATGGGATAGATGATGAAGCAACGATTGCCTCACTTATTATTCCTGAAGCTGTCGTACCAAACACTGAAAAACCTTTCTATGTAGCTCCTCCTGTACGAACTGCAACCTCTCGAGCACCAGCTCGCCAACAACAAGAAACACGAGGATACTTTGCACTCCCAACTACAGGTAAAAACTGGGGAGTCATTCACTCCAATAATGGAGTAGATGTAGCAAACTCCTGTGGAACACCTATTTATGCCTCAGCTGACGGTGTGGTTACTGTATCTCGAGATGGATGGAATGGAGGATATGGATCATATATTCACGTAACCCATCCAAATGGAGTTGTGACGGTGTACGCTCACTTAAGCCAACGTAACGCCCAAGTAGGTCAATCTGTAAGCCAAGGAGAACTCATTGGTTTGATGGGAACGACTGGACGATCTACTGGATGTCACCTTCACTTTGAAGTACGTGGTGCACGAAACCCATTAGCTCGATAAATTCAAACACCTTTCAGTGTATAAAAAACCTCCTTTAGGGAGGTTTTTTATTGCTTAATCAACCCTTTCTTCAATTACTTGACTATGATACCAGAAAAAACCCTCCTTACATAAGATAAGGAGGGGAGATATTATAGAAAAAAAGTTCTGTTACCAAAACCTTTTTATGGAAGACCAAGGTCTTCTTAAATGATAAAGAGCCCAGGGTCTGATGAGTGTTTTAAAGTAGTAGCATTGACTACTCAAAAAGTTGATACTCGCAGGGGTATGATTAGGAGTCATACAGTAACCTACTCTTATTCGTTGGGCCTGTTCGGGAGACATATCAGTCATCAAAGGATGTGATTTCATTTTTTTACTAAATCAAAGGACGAAATCAGTATTATGATAATTCACTACGCCCGTCAATACGGTAATTTTCAATTGTGACAACCACTAGATATTTTGATCTTTTTGTGATATACTACGTAAATCAAATGCCTTATCTCAGATGTATAACTCATCTGTTAATCCATAAAAATATATGGATTTTTCGTTTGATCGTTTCTATTTACCTAATTTTATCGCCTTATGTCAAGTACTTCTGTTTTAGTATTGCCTGCTGTTGCCAATATTGAATATGCTGCCAAAGAAATGAGCCATGTAGACCTTACTCCTGGACATTTCAAAGATCTTACCATAACCTTTGGTGACAAGCCCGAAATTCGCTTTCAGGGGAAGCTCATCGAGTCATTTGATGCTGTGTGGTTATCGTCTTTTTGGAAAGGACGAGCTCTTGCCTATGCGATCAAACTGTATTTAGAATCACATAATATCTCTACTTCTTGGGTAGAAAAAAGTACTTCTAAACTTACTGACCAAATGAGCTTTGCCCTTGCAGGACTTCCGTTGCCAAAAACATTTTTTTCTATGGCTAGTGAACCACTCCACTTTCTTGATGCATTAGAAAACCACTGTGGATACCCTTGTGTAATTAAAGATAATAGAGGTGCGCGTGGAGCTGACTCTATTTTAGTCAATAATCGAGAAGAATTTTTATTAGCCTGGCAAAGTCTTCCTCGCCATAAACATTACCATATTCAATCGTTCATCCCCAATGATTATGATTGGGGGATAATGGTGGTTGATGGACAAGTGGTATCAGGGGAACAAAGTTTCCATAGTCCTGAGGACTTTAGAAATAATGCCTGTAACGGAGCTACAGAAAAATTTGTACCAGTATCTGAGATTCCTGATTCTGTAAAAGAATTAGCCATTCAAGCAGCGCAATCCTTACAGCTCAAATGGTCACGAGCTGATATTTTAATCAATAAAGAAACGCAAGAACCCTTCTTGCTTGAAGTCAATCGATCTCCAGGAATTACCAAAGGAAGTACCGAAGAGGAAGGTGCAAAAGTGTTTTTGGAGAAATTAATACAGAGGTAAGTTCCTTCTGGACAAACTTCATTCATAAAATCGAAACTTAATCTACCCGTTCTCGATACTGTAAGGCTTCTGCAACGTGTGGAGTTTGAATACTTTCAGATTCTGATAAATCAGCAATGGTCCGAGCGAGTTTCAAAATTCGATTATATGCTCGAGCAGAAAGATTCATTTTTTGGATTGCTGTAGTCAAGAGTTTTTGTGAGGCCTGATCAAGTTGGCAGACTTTTTGGATGGTCCGTACACTCATTTCACTATTCGTTCGTAATTTTGTTCCCTGAAACCGTTGTCGTTGCACTTCTCGAGCAGCTTCAACCCGATTACGAATATCACTAGATGTCTCTTCAGTAGTCTCTGAAGGTTGCATCAACTCTTCTGTTTTGACTTTATCTACTTGAATCACCATATCTATTCGATCTAATAGGGGGCCAGAAATTTTTTGTTTATATCGGACTATTTGGGATTGTGTACAGATACATTCTCGATCTGGATCAGTGAGGTATCCACACGGGCAAGGATTCTGGCTGGCAATGAGCATAAAATCCGCTGGGAAGGTCACTGATCCTTGCACCCGAGAGACGGTGACGATTCGATCTTCTAAGGGCTGACGGAGGCTTTCTAAGACCGCTCGTGGAAATTCAGGAAATTCATCTAAAAATAATACCCCCCGATGAGATAAACTAATCTCTCCAGGCTTAGGATAAGATCCTCCACCAATCAGGGAAGTAGATGAGGCTGTATGATGCGGAGACCGAAAGGGACGATCAACGATCAACGGGGTTTCTTCTGAGAGTTCACCAGCAACACTGTATACTTGAGAAACATCTAACACTTCATCATAATCCATTGAGGGGAGGATGGTTGGGATGGTTCGAGAAAGCAGGGTTTTTCCTGATCCTGGAGGTCCTGTCATCAAAATATTATGACCACCCGCAGCAGCAATCTCTAAGGCTCTCTTGGCTAATTTTTGCCCACGAACAAAAGCCATATCCACTTCCCCATAATCGTGCTTTTGGCGATGAACATGATCACACGTTGGGCATACTTTTGCCTGAAAGGGACTCTTGGTATCAAAGTGTTGGATTACTTGAGAAAGATTCTCCATTGGAACAACCTTAATACCACGAACAAACGAAGCTTCTTCCGCATTTGCTGCAGGAACAATCATCTCTTGGACTCCTTGAGAACTGGCATACAGAGTCAATGGTAATATTCCTTGCACGGGACGAAGGGTACCATCAAGGCCAACTTCCCCCAAGGCAATAAAGGAGTCTGAATCAAAGTCAATAATTTCTAAAGATTTAAGTATGGCCAATGTCATTGGTAAATCATAGGCTGTTCCCATTTTCTTTACTTCTCCTGGAGCAAGATTTACCACAAAGCGTTTTTGAGGAAGTGTCACTCCCGTATTTTTAAGACCAAGTCGAATACGTTCTTTTGCTTCATTCACCGCAGTATCTGGGAGCCCCACAATGGTAATACCAGGGAGCCCTTGGGTTTGATCAACTTCTACCGAGATAGACTGACCATCAAGCCCAAAAATTGCAGCGGATTGAACATAAGCAAGCATAAGAACAATGGTTTTAATGAGTAATTATATGCATTATAGCATACTCTTTTCTATTAATTTCTCGATAGAAGGGTTGCCAAAAGGTTATTTGATCCAATTCATTCAGATCAAACCACCGTACCTGAGCCTGTTCGGCTGAGCAACGAACTGTCTAGGATGAAAAACATCGTGGAAAGAAGATAAGATAAAAGAGAAGAAGGAGCCTACGGCTCCTTCTTCTGGTAGAATAGA
>PXDG01000027.1 GCA_003565105.1 Parcubacteria group bacterium
CGGAAGTTCTGATACGTTGGTATGACTAATTTGTAGATCTGGAGTAACAGAAGAGGTTATTTCCATTATTTCTACTATAGTACTCGAATCCCAAGGAGGCCCTTCATTCCAAGCGTTTAATTGCACATCTTGAGACTCACCAGCTATTATGCATATATTTTCTTCTATAACAGTATCTGGACACAAGTCAGAAGGAGGTGTAGTATCTCCGAATCCCACATTAGCACAGCCATAGCCAAGAGATTCTGCAAATGATTCATCGGTAAAGCTACTTAGAATAGTATCAACACTAAATTCAGAGGTTATTGTAGACTGGGTAAGAGTTAGACCACAAAAAATAACACTTCCAAGAACTACATATGCTAACAAAATATTTTTATTATTTACCATAGTACAGTGTATTATATTTATTTTACTACACTAACAATATACCACATAGTATATTATTATAACAAGTATATCACCATTTCTGAGACTGATCTTCCCATCCAATTTCCTTGCATTAATGTAAAAAAAGACGTATAATATCAACAAACTTCGCCAAAGTTACGACCATTGGTCTTTTGAGTATCTACAAAAGACATTATATTAAATTGTTAATCGTACCTATGACATACGAAATCACCTATATCGTAAAGCCTGAATTGACCAATGAAGAGCAAGATGCTCTGAATCAAAAAGTAGCAGGACACATCGCGAGTCTCGGAGGAGCAGCACAATCTGCAGAAAGAACCTTTTCCGTAGAACGAGGAGGAACAGATGAGAATAATCTTCGAAAATTTGCTTTCCCTATCAAGCATTATCGACAAGGATATTACTATACAGTGATCTTTGATCTTGAAGCAAATAAGCTCAAAGAACTTGACGTAATCCTTCAACGAGAAGCTGAAATTCTTCGATTCCTCGTAGTGAAAGATTTCGTAGAACTTCCTGCAATCGAAGAACTCAATCAAGAAGAGCCAAAAGCCTAAACCAATACTGACTAAATAATTCTTTGTATGTATCTCAACCGTGTCTATCTCTTGGGAAATCTCACTCAAGATCCAGAAGTAAAAGATCTTCCTAGTGGTTCATCTGTAACCAACTTTGGTCTAGCCACCAACCGATCTTGGACTGATCAACAAGGGACTAAACAAGAAACTGTAGAGTACCACTCAATCGTAGCCTTTGGAAAACCTGCTGAAATTATTGGTAAATATCTTCGCAAAGGATCCCTTGTACTCGTAGAAGGACGTATCCAAACTCGATCATGGGATGCTCAAGATGGAACCAAGAAGTACAAAACAGAAGTAGTCGTAGAGAATTTCCAAATGGGACCGAAGAACACAAGTAGTGGAGGAGGAAGTAACTCCTATAGTAACAATGGACCTTCTCGGCCATCTCCAGCAAAAAGTTCAGCCCCACAAGAAGAACTTCCAACCGTAGACCTCGATGAAGATGAGATCGATCTCGAAGAAATTCCTTTTTAGTCATTATTTCTAATTTATTTATTCTATTATGTACCGCAACAAGAAGAAGAAAGCGCCAAAAGTATGTTATTTTTCCTCTAATCACATTGAGAAAATCGACTACAAAGACGCTGTGACCATCAAATCATTTATGTCACCTCAGGCAAAAATCGTAGCCCGAAGACGAACAGGAACCAAGACTAGCTACCAACGAGATTTGGCAAATGCCATCAAACGAGCTCGATTCTTGGCAATCGTACCATACGTAACCCGATAAGACCCCATTATGCCTATTACATCATCCGCCAAAAAAGCCCATCGGCAATCCGTCAAACGACGAACCGAAAACAACGTGGTTAAAAAAACCATGAAGCAAACAATCAAAGAGTTTCAAACTACTGTTACCGCTGATAGCAAAAAAGCTGAGGAAATGATCCCTCAAGTATACAAAGCTATTGATAAAGCTGCGAAAAAAGGTATACTCAAGGCTAATACTGCTGATCGAAAGAAAGCAGCTGTTGCTCGAGCATTGAAGAGCGAGTAAATTTCAAATAGATTTCAGAGTACAGCACAAATCACATTTCTTCTTGACTTTGCAACGTGATGTTGCGGGAAAGAAAAATTTAGGTTTGTGACAGATACTCTGATTATCCTTGATTTATAACAAAAAACGAGCTTTCTCAGAAATGATAGAGCTCGTTTTTGTCTTATTCTATCCACTAGCTTGATATTTCGTATCAAAATATGGCAAAGAGTCTTATATTTTTCTCAAGCATTGTATCCTATTTAACACTACTCTGCCCTCTCACCGCTAACTGAATCAACCCATCAAAGGGATTTAATCCCTCAAACTTCACCTGGTAATCCAGCTCAGTAATCTGGGCGTAGAGCTCTTGGAGCTCTACTACGGTTCGTTGGCTGGCTTGACGCTCCAAGATAGACAAAGCATAAGCATTCCCCTCAACTGCGTCATCTCGAGATACTCCACGCTCTGCAGCGTCTCTCATCAAAAGAGCTTTCCGTATTTGTGAAGATAGATAGGCCATTGTAGGAATTCCTTCTTGTCCTTGAGACTTGAGTTGATAAATCAATTGAATCATCTGAGGATACTTACGGGTCAAAAGATATTCACTCAATCCAAAGATTTTTTGCTCTTTTTTTTGCGTATGCAAGCTTTGTATCATCTGAGGGGTAATAGAATCCTCCTCAGCAAAGAAATTTATCACTCGATTCAGCTCAGTTGAGATATGGAATAAATCATTATTTCCAAGCGAAATTAAGGCCTCAGCACTATCTCGCGTAAGCAACATTCCAGCCTCTTCTGCCATTTTTTGAACATACGCAGTGAGTTTATCTCCTTTATAAGGAGTGGACTCATCTATTTTAGCTCCAATCTTCTGAAGAGCCTTATAGACAAGATTTTTTTTAGCTATTTTATCAACAAAATAAAGACATAAGACTACCTCCTCAGAAGTCGTTCGATGCAAAATATGACTACAAAAATATTCTGTATCACCAGCATTCAATGATTCAACCCCACGAACAACGATTAATCGTTTCTCAACAAACAAAGATTGTGTCTCTAAATCTTGCTCCAGACGCAACAAAGCCTGCCGTGGCAAGACTCCAACAGCAAGCTCTTCAAAGTCATATTCAAGATACGCAACTCCTTTAGACTCAGCGTGAGCACGGAGATTAGTTACTTTTTGGAGAGAGCGAAATCGATCTTTTCCGTGATACATTAAAATCATACCGTATCAACTTTACTCCGAAATACTATCAGGTTCCCAATTCACATTTTGATTTGGTTCGATAATTTGAATATAAGTCTGCCCTGGAACTAAAGCAATTTCTTCACCTTCCGCATCAACAAATCGAATAGTTCCTTTGAAGCCATCTTTTTTCCACGTACCGCCTACCTCTTGACCGTTTTGATATACTCGAGCTTCTCCTTCTCCATAAATATTAACCGTATTATATTGATCTTGAATTTGACGAGATTCTGCTTTCATCACAATCACATTATTAGCACTCACTCCTTCTTCATCTAAAGCATCAACATCTCGTTGATTAGCCCAAAATCGAGCATAGGTATTCGTATCAAGATTATATTCCCAACGACTGCTATAAACTCCTGAGTATCCAACATACACTGTACCTGCTTGAGCTGATGCTAACTGTTCTTCAATTTGTGACGGAGTTAAAAACAAATATGGTTCAAAGTCTGGATTATCTAAACGATATCCTTGTCTCTCAGAATACTCCAAAGCATTAGGTAAAGAAGCAAATCCATTGTGAGGTGCAGGAACTGTGTTCTTTCGGAAAAATACCCTATCAGCATTTAAAGCATTAATATTATCTACAGGTCCAAGATTTTCTCCAGTATAACGAACACCTGTTGAAAGTTCATCAAGAGCGAAAGAAGATCCTCCCCAATGAACAAACAGTGCATCCCAACCACGAATCAACGAGGTGAAGTCATGACGGGCACTACGAATAGAACCAACTTCTTCTGGGGTATCACAGACAAAGACAGCCATTAATCGAGTCACACTTCCTGAGACAACAGGCATTTCCACAACAATTTCTGCTTGATTCACACCTGACAAGGGTCGAGCTGCAGGATCACTGGCCACCATCACTCCAATTGGACGTTGATCGTATCTCTCACATTCTTCCCCTGAAAGTGGACTCACATTTCGTTTTGGAGCCTCTTCAACTTCGCGCTCTTCACTAGTAGGGAGAGTTCCATTTTCTATTGATTCTTCTTGATCTGATGAACGCATAGAAAAAACAGAAAGTCCTAAAGCAAGAAAGATGACTACTCCTCCAAGAATACTATATACAATATATTTTTCTTTTTTGGTTAAGAGTGACCAGCGACGACGAAACTCTTTCATAACTCTAGATATTATATTCTAATATTTCATTCACTCGCTTAACAATTTCCGTAGGAGAATAGTGAGCCTTTACCAGATAATCATCTGCTCCCAAATCTTTTACCTTATTAATTTGCTCTTTCTCACTCAAATTGGTCATCATCATAATATAGGGCTTTATATCTGTCTCTTTACGGTCAGACATATATCGTTCAAGCACTTGAAATCCATTTATCTCAGGCAACATTATATCTAATAAGACTAAATCATAAAAATTTGACTGTAGCAATGACAAACCACTTGTCCCATCAGCTGCAACATCAACTACATATTGAGATTTCTCTAATTTAACACTACATAGTTCTCTGAGAAATACATCATCTTCGATGAGAAGAATTCTTTTTTTATCCGCCATACACTTTTATATTATCTGATTCTTTTTATTATATCAAAGTTTTGTATAAATTTCTATCTCAATAAAGAGTTACTGAGAATCCACTACACATCCTCTGACTGAAAAATCCAGACACTCAAACTTGCTAAAGCAAGAGAGATCATCATTAAGAACCACCAAGACGACCAATTTATACTGAATTCTTCTCTAAGAAGAGCAACATCAAAGTAGTAGAATGGTGAAAAGAGTTTCAGCACTTCTGGATATCCTGGAGTATCTTTCAGCCCATTCAGGAGCCAGGTAATCGCTATCAAGCCACTTCCAAGAGATTGAGCTACAGCAGCTTTCCAGAGTATTCCAAAAAAGAGTCCGATAGCCAAGCCAAATAATTGAATGGATAGACTTCCCAGCATTGCAAAGAAAAAGAACTGACCCGAAACAGATTCCTGCTCAGTAAAAAAGCCAAATATACCCCAAGAAAGGAACCCTACCAAAAGAGCTGACATTAACCAAAAAACAATCTGAATTACCACCTCTGAAATAGCAATCTGCCACCGAGATTGGTGCTGGGATAAGAGTGTTTGGAGATAATGAGATTCAATTTTACCTCTAATAGCTCCCACACCCATAAATACTCCAAAGACACCTCCAGTCAAAGTGTATAAGGTCAAAAATTGCCCCGCTACAAAATTTTCTACTTGAGAAAAATATCCCTGAGAAATATTCAATGCTCCCAATAAGGCCTCGGGAAGATTTTCTAACACGCCTTCCAACTCATCTTCAGCTGATAATCCATCAAACAACAGTGCTAAAATAATCGATAGCCCCCCCCACACAAGAATCCAAAAAAATAGACTTTTTCGTTTATCCCACAAACCATATCCAATGTACCGTATCATATGCTTTTTTATGAATAATATTCAAGAAACATTTCTTCCAGAGATAGCCTCTCAATAAAGAAATCTGTAATCCCTACTTCTGCCAATATAGCCAAAACAGGGGCAGAATTCTGAGTATATAATCGTGTCTCTTGAGCTACACGTTGCTGAGTATCGATGACTCCTGTTTGAAGGATTTTTTGGAGAACGTCATCAGTAAGATTCATCAACCGAAAGACCCTTGGCAGGGAGTTTAACAACTCTTGGGTTTGCTCCTCTTTAATAATCTTGCCTTTCTTTATCATTATAATCCTATCACAAATTGCCTCCACTTCTGAGAGTACGTGAGATGAAAGTAATACCGTCCCCCCACGATCTTTCACTTCAGAAATCAATTCTAAGAAATGTTTTTGTACCAAGGGATCTAGCCCAGACGTGGGTTCATCAACAATCACGAGATCAGGCTGATGCATAAGAGCTGTCACAACTCCAACCTTCTTTCTATTTCCTAATGAGAGCGAACCAAAGGGACGTTTTAGGTCCACTTCTAACTTCGTAGCCATTGCCTGCCACGAAGAATCTGGGATCTCTCGCATTCGAGCATTTCGTTGAAAAATTGTCTCTGGAGTCAAAAACCCTGGAAATACTGGTTCCGAATACAAAATCCCCATTCGATGTTTGAGCCCTTGAATCTCCGCTCCCATTCGATGTTGACCAAAAAGATTCAACCGACCACTCCCTGGTTCTATCAACCCCGTCAACATATTAATGGTTGTAGACTTCCCTGCTCCGTTAGGACCAATAAAACCAACTACTTCCCCAGCAAAAAGATTAATATCTACATCAAACACTCCTCGATTCTGTCCGTAGTCCCGAGTTAATGATTCTATTTGAACCACACTCTTCCGACTCGAGTGACCTTCTATAGAGTGTTGAGATTGTGGTTGATGCATATTTTGTATTATATTTATGAAAGACTTCCTTTATCGATTATACCAAAATTCACATGTATATGCTATAGTGTATATATTGTTATTCATATAAATATACCCTATATGCAACTACTCATCTCCATTATATCCCCGATTTTTCGTGCAGTAAAAAGATTCATAGCCTTTACTGCCAAAAAATTCTATGGGGTATTCATTACTACTTTTGCCATTATTTTTGGAATTGCCTTTGGTCTCGGGGCAAGTTTTATGGGAATGGAAGAACCTGACACCTCAACTGACGTAGACTACTCCAAAATTGAATTCAACAAATCTGAAACACCGTTAAAATTCACCTATTACGCAGGAAGTAGAGAGGGACAACACAAAGTAGCCCACCTAAATCTAGACGGGATTATCGTTGAAGAATCCATTGCCTCTGATCCCTTTGGATTCTTTGATGCTGGAGGAGTTATTAGTGGAAAAGACGTCCAAAATACACTCACCACTCTCACCAAATATCAAGATATTCAAGGGCTATTCATAACCTTAAATACCCCTGGTGGTTCTCCTATAGGATCACAAATGATATCTGAAGCAATTAAAACCTATAAAGAACAAACCAACAAACCCGTATTTGTGTATGTAAATAGCCTATCAGCCTCAGGTGGAGCCTGGGTTCAAGCATCAGCAGATGTAGTGATTGCTCGAAACTCAGCCACTCTTGGAAGCGTTGGGGTAGTCCTTGGTTTCGCACCTCAATTCACAAATGTAACACAATTCACCCCCTCTGGAATCATTGGGCAAAACGTAGAAGGAAATATCAACTTCAGAGGCGTAGCACGTGGTGATTGCAAACAACCAAACAATCCTCTTAATGTTTCCGATGACTATATTCGTAACTGTATCGACCCTCAACTCAATCAGATCTATGATTTATTCTTGGATCAAGTCAGTCAAAACCAAGACGTATCCAAAGACCGTCTCAGAGAGATTGGAGCTCGCACATTTCTCGCCCAAGATTCTATCGCCAGTGAAGCTGGATTCGTTGATATCGTAGGAAATGAACAAGTGGCCATTGATACTCTGACCGAGAGATTAAATCTCCCTGCAAACCCAACCATTCTTACCATTAAGACACCTTCAAGGAGAACTCCCTTTGAAGAATTATTTGGAGTATCTCTCGACAAAGTCACCGCCGCTTTTACCAATAGTTCACAAAAACCTTATCTATCAATTTGCGAACCCTATACTCCACTCTTGATATCTGGAGATATCGACCACCTAACCAGCCAAATGTGTAACTAATTTCAAGAGGGAGTTGGACCAAGATGTCTGACTCCTTCTTTATATATCTATATACCATACCTTATGAACACCTTAGC
>PXDG01000066.1 GCA_003565105.1 Parcubacteria group bacterium
GTTAATGTGCCATGGTTAGAGTTCGCAGGGGGTGAGCAGGTGCCGGATACAACACATCTGTATTGGTAACCATTCATGCCGGCTGTCGCTCCTGTGATGCTCAAAGTGGATGTTGTTACACCACTGTAAACGCCTGAGTTTGACAAATTAGACCATGTACCACTGCTGCTCGTTCTCATTTGCCACTGGTAAGATAATCCCGCTCCGGTAGCTGATACACTAAACGTTGTGTTTGTGCCTTCGCATATAGTACGATTTGGTGGATGTTGGGTTATGTTTGGCGCGGTATTCACTGTTATCGAACGTGTTCTCCAGCTACTTGAACCACATGCATTATTTGCTCTAACTTGAAGAGTTCCGCTTGAAGTGGGTGTTAAGGTTATACTTGTGCCTGAACCACTTGGTGTGCCCCCTCCGGTATATTGCCACTCATAGGATGTAGCTCCGCTTACTGCAGATATACTATAGGTATGTGTTGTACCTGAACATACTGAAGACGGCCCTGTAATTGATCCTGGTTGCGATGGGGCACTGATAACATTTATAGTCATAGACCTTGAAGGCCCAGTCAATCCTGAAGAAGAATTAAAAGGAGTTACGGATAAGGTCCCACTAGTCGCAGAGCTGGAAAAATTTGCACTTATAGTATTGGTACTATAGCCAAAGAGGTGCGAATAACTGAAGTCTGACCCAGAATAAGTCCAATTATACACTACATCAGGGTCATCATCAGGAATAGAATATATGACACCAGATGTTCCTTGACATACCGTTTGAGGTCCACTTATGGGACCAGGCTGAGGTGGTGCTTGTGCAAAAGAGTAGAGGCTACAAAGCATGCAGACAATACTGAGTAAAACTGTTTTTTGTAATTTTGTTTTCATTGTTTTAGGGTTTTAATGAATGTTGTTTTATTTTTATTAAGTATTTTATATTTATAATATTGGTTTAATTCATAATAAATTAATCGAAAAAGCGTGGAGAATGGAGTCTAAAATCTCTTCCAAGCCTAGCAGCCAGCATAACTTCGTGTGTTCCCCGGTTATGATTAGAATGTACACCGGTACCTATATCATAAGCATAACCGATTCTAAATCTGTTCATAAATTCTACGCCGGCATAAACGGCAACAACATCATCAATCCTGTGAAGCGCTCCTAACCATACAAGCTGATTATAAATAGCCATGGCGTTAACTTCAATCATGTTAATTCTGTTAAAAGTACTGTAAGAAACAGAGGGTTTTATTTGTAAAGTGTTAGTGATATCAAAAGTATTGTAAATGTAAGCATGATAATGTCTGGGTACAGTATAAAGATCAGCTTTGTTTAATCCTGTAAACAGGTGTGTTGCGGAAGCACCTAAAATGAGGTGGGGAGTGGTTAATTCTATACCAAAATCAAAGTCTGGTTTGGTATGTGTTTCTTTAGAAAAGGAAGCTGCTGGTTCGTTCATATCAGAAAAGACCAGGCTTGACTGATCAAGTGTCTTAATCAGTGCGCCTCCTGCAAGGCCAAATGATAAAATCATATTATCACTAAGCCATATGTGGTAAGCGTACGATAGTTTAAGATTCTGAGACATTTCTTCACCCAGTCGGTCGTTTGTAAGCGACAATCCTAAACCAAAATTCAAACGATTAAGGAATTTATGTATGGTGAAATCCTGAGTTCTTGGGGCATTATCAAAACCAACCCACTGCGATCGATGTAAAAGTGATGCATTGATAAAATTGGATTGCCCTGTAGCAGCAGGGTTAAATAACAACCTGTTAAACTTTTGGTGCGAGAACTGATAATCGTATTGCGCATAGGCAACACACACCGTTAAAAATAATGAGCTTATTAATGCAATAATTTTTTTCATGATATTATGAGTGTTTTAGTTTGATCTGTTGTTAATAATTTCAAGAATTTCTTTAGGTTCAATACGATTGGTACCTTCAAATACGTCAATAAAGCAGTTTACAAAACCGATATTTTTAATAGCTTTTTTGTGTTCGACAGCTTTATCAAGATCGTCAAAGGCACCCATGATATAGTAGTTGAGTCCTTCTATAGGTGAATTTCCATGAATAATGGTAATATCGGGCATAAATCTGTATATTTTAGCAAACTCTTCTTTGAAGCTTCTAATATTTTTTTCAGAATATAAGACAACGTTAAATCTTAGTGGTAAAGGGGCAGGCGTATATCTTGAAGGGCCTTCGTCTCTGGTTGCAATTTCAGTAATTTGAAAAGTTGTACGTCTGTTCTTTTGATGTTCTTCTTCGGTTTGAGCATCAGGAATAAGCAACTGTGTTTCACCGTAGCCTCTTGAAATGAGTCTGTTTCTATCAACGCCATGAGCAATAAGATAATCCACGACAGATTTTGCACGTGCTTCTGATAACCTTTGATTAAACTCTGCCGATCCCCTTATATCAGTATGAGCACTTATCTGAATGCTTATTGATGGGTTTTCTTCAAGCATTACCACAATTTTATCAAGTTCTTCTTTTGATTCTTCTCTCAGTGTAGCTTTAGCAAGGTCATAGTATATATTTTCCAACACAATTTCCCTTTTGGGCTCCAGTTTTGTCAATTCAAAATCAAAATCAAAACCATGCGCCATTGAGAAAGTGGTGGGCATAATAATATCTTTGGCATTACACCTTCTACTTTCAACCCAATAGCCTGGTTTTTCTATCCTCACTTCATATGAGGCAGGCTCCCAGAAATTAAAGTCGTACATACCATCATCATCTGTAACCGTAATATCACTTATACCAAAATCGGCATGTAGTATAATATATTCTCGCGGCATGGGTTCTTTGGTAGCTCTTTCTCTAACCTGACCGGCAATGTTGGCATAAACATCAGGGTATGGAATTAGGGCAAAATTAAGTTCAGGATTTTCTTCGCCGGTATAATTATGAAAATGTAAATCATCAAGAGTTTCAAACATGCCTTTATCTTCAAAATAGTTTTCAGCATCTACGAAAATCTCATATGAGGTAGCAGTGGATAAACCACTGATGGAATAATATCCTTCTGCATTGGTAGAAGCAAACATTTCGATATTTTCTGATTTAAAAACGACTCTGGCCTCATGAACAGGCTCATTCGTATTAATATTTGTAATTCTTCCACTGGCCGAAAGAATAGATGGGAATCCTTCAAAAGAATAAATGTCGTCGCCGCCTTTTCCATCAATTCTATCGCTGGCAAAAAAGCCACCGGAACCATCTTCAATAATGACCATAGCAAAATCATCGGCAGGCGAATTATAAGGAACGCCAATATTAATGGGTGTAGAAAATTTATTATCAGCATACTCAGAAATAAAAATATCAAGGCCTCCAAAGCTATTATGACCTTCACTTGCAAAAAAGAGGTATGTATCATCATATAAAAACGGGAACATGTCATTACCACTGGTGTTGATATTTTCACCAAGGTTAGTAGGCGCACCCCACTGACCGGTAGCAGATTTTCTGGTCATCCATATATCAGCATTGCCTGACCCTCCGGGCATATCCGAAACAAAAAACATAGTTCTGCCATCTTTAGTTAATGTAGGATGACCTGCATTGTAGTCTCTGGGTGTCAGTTCTAAAAGTTCTGGTTTGCCCCAGGTATTATTATGGTATGGGAATGCGTATATACGGGAATTACCTGTTCTTCTTTCTGTCATTGTTACGTATGCCTTGCTATTTGACTTTGAAAAGACATAGGTTGCTACATGGTATCTGCTTTCAAATTCATTTTCCCATAACTCAGCATTTTGCAGCAATTCAGGGAAAACATTTTCATAAGGCGCTATGTACAAGTCTAAAAAACCTTCACCGGTTCTATCATCAACAACATTTTTGTTGCGTGTAGAAGCAAAAATCAGAGAGCCATTGTGAAATCCCACAGGAAATTCTGAAGCCGGGCTGTTGATTTGTTCTTCGTTTTTAACCTGATTAACATTAGGCATCTCCAGCAGGCTGTAGTATTCATTTAATTTGTTATACAAATCTCTGGTCTGCCTGTCATTCGGGTTGTTTTCTGTATATAGCTTTAGTTCACGCAATGCTTCTTCATGTTTTCCGGCATTTGCTTTAGAGAAAAATTTGCGCGATGCAGTTAAATGACCGGTAGCACCATGAGTTTCAGCCTCATCATACCAAAAGTAGGCGTTTTTATAGTCATTCAACTCAAAATAACTGTGGGCAATATGTAGCGAGGCATGTTGTTTAGCAGCTCTATCTTTTGCCTTTTCAAAAGCTTCCAAATAATACTTTATGGCTTGTGCATATAATTTTTTATCATAAGCTTCATCAGCTTTTCTGAAGTTCTGACCCAAGGCTGTAAATGAAAGCATTATTAAAATCAATGCTGTTATTCCAATTATTCTTTTCATAATTTATAATGATTTTATGTGTGAACTTGTTAATTATCTGATTAGTGTTAATGAACTTTTAATGACCTCATCCAATGCACCGTTTTCGTATATCTTTACCACGACGAAGTAGGTGCCTTCAGGCATATCTTCTCCATTATAAGTACCGTCCCATCCATCACTACCCGAGTACAATTCGAGCCCCCATCTGTTGAAGACAGTAATTTCATATCCTTCAAGATACAAATCGTTGATTCCATCATTATTGGGAGAGAAACTATTGGGGATTTCATGCTTGTCAGAAATAATTAATGATGCCGTGTATTCGCACCCAATATTTGATGTAGCAATAACGGTTATTTCGTCATTGTTAGCTATATCAAAGCTTTCATAAATATTTGAGGGGCCATCCTGAACTTCTGTATTGTTAATAAAAAATGTATAATTGCTTAATGTTTCGGGTTCAACTGTTATTCTATTTAAATCAGCATCCCAGGTTATCGACAATGGGAAGTCTTCTACAATAACTTCAACCGAATCAGATGCTTCACAAGAGCCATATGTTGCTGTAACATAGTAAGTAGTCGTAGTAGTGGGTGATGCTACAGGGCTGTGTGTATTTGGGTTATTTAAAGTATTTGCCGGCGACCACAAGAATATCTGCGCAAAATCGGATGATGCGTATAAGTGGGCATCTGTTCCGCTACAAATAATGGTATCCGGTGATGTGTTTATAGTTATCCCTGTGATGAAATCAACCAGCACATCATCAACAGAAGAGCAACCATTTATGTGTGTAACAGTGAGTGTATATATGGTTGGTGCTGTGACTCCCTGCACAATAATTACAGCAGAGTCAGGATAATTAATATGTGTAGTTGGCGACCAGGAATAAGTATTACCAGGTGTTGCAGCTGTTCCAATTTCAACAAATGGGAAACCGCAACCAATGGCTTTATCGGGTCCTGCATCAGCTAATGGGGATTGTAAATAGTGAACTGTTATTGAAGCGGTATCTGATGTGTTATTATCAGAAACTATAACGGTAAAAGTTACATCACCAGCAACAGGCAGGGTCGCAATAGGATTAGGAATATTAGGATTGTTTAAATTTTGCGCAGGTGTCCAATTAAAATTAACCGGAGAACCGTCGCCACCGCCATAGGTTACATTAAGTTGTACGGGTTGTCCTGTACATGCTGTGTCAACATCAGCAGTTATGTCAATTATGTATATATCGTTAAGCTGTGGTGTTACTATGATAGTTCCATCCTCAGTTATGTTTCCGCAACCACCTGTAAGTGTAATTGTATAATCAAAATGCCCTGATGTATTTGGTGTACCATGAATTGTTAAAATACCCAGCGTAGCATCAAAGCTATATGTTACTCCGGGAGGCAAGTTTGTTACATTTACTCCGGTAGCTCCTGTGATATCATATGTAATATCAGTTATAGGTGTTCCCTCATCAACAGTCTGATTATTAGTCCCTGCCGCAGATGTTAATATAATAGTATTTACAGGTAAAACCGTTATTGTGCCAAATTCCATTGCAGAACAATTTGTACCGGTCAATGAAATCTGATAGTTGAAGGTGCCTGTAGTTGTTGTTACTCCCCATATTACAATAGTATCATTAGTAAAGGTGTAAGTAATACCGGCAGGAAGACCGGTGATATCAACAACGTTACCGCCACCGGTTTCATAAACAATAAGAGTAATAGAGTCGCCCTGGCAAATTGTTTGATTATCTGTGCCAGCAGCTGAAATCAAGTCAATAGTACACAACCCGATTACAGTAATAGTACCCGTGGCTGTTACATTGCCACAACCACCTGTTAAAGTTACTGTATAATTAAAAGTACCGGAGGATGTAGGCGTTCCTGAAATAATGAGAATACCTGTGGTTGCATTGAAGCTATAAGTAACACCTGGAGGCAAACCGGTCACATTAGCTCCGGTTGCACCTGTGGTTGCATAAATTATGTCAGTAATAGGATCGCCTACATTAACATTTTGGTTATCAGATCCCGAGGCCAAAGTAATTGTATTTGCAGGCAAAGATGTTACAGTCAAGCTACGAGGGGTGCCGCTGCCGCAATTATTTGATGGGGTTACCTGAACAGAGCCGTTATGGGATCCCACCGTAACTGTTATAGAATGTGTTCCCTGACCGTTTGTGATATTCCAGTTGCCTGGAACAGACCATAAATAGTCAACTCCTGGAACGTTTGTCACACTGTAAATCTCAGTACTGCCTTCGCAGGGCTCATCATCGCCAATAATGGGTGATGGTTGTGATGGAACATCTACAGGATTGACCGGCATTGTACGGTCACTGCCACTGCCGCAATTATTGGAAGGAACCACGCCGACATTTCCGCTGTTACTGCCAACTGTGACGGTGATCGAATGTGTTCCCTGGCCGTTTGTGATATTCCAACCTCCTGGAACAGACCATAAATAGTCAACTCCTGAAACGTTTGTCACACTGTAAACCTCAGTACTGCCTACACATGGTTCATCATCGCCAATAATGGGTGATGGTTGTGATGGAACGGTATTGACAGTTATAGTGCCAAACTCCATAGCATTACAAGTTGTTCCTGTTAATGAAACTATAAAATTAAAAGTTCCTGTTGTGTTCGGGGTTCCTAATATTGTAATGGTATCATTAACAAACGTGTAAGTAACACCGGCAGGAAGGCCTGTAATATTTACAGCGTTTCCTCCAGTGGTTTTATAAACTATATCAACTATAGGATTGCCTTGGCAAATTGTTTGATTATCTGTGCCAGCAGCTGAAATCAAGTCAATAGTACACAAGCCGGTTACTATAATAGTACCCGTGGCTGTTACATTGCCGCAACCTCCTGTTAAAGTTACTGTATAATTAAAATTACCGGAGGATGTAGGCGTTCCTGAAATAATGAGAATACCTGTGGTTGCATTGAAGCTATAAGTAACACCTGGAGGTAAACCGGTTACATTAGCTCCGGTTGCACCTGTGGTTGCATAAATAATATCTGCAATAGGAGTGCCTACATTAACACTTTGGTTATCAGATCCCGAGGCCAAAGTAATTGTATTTGCAGGAACAGATGTTACAGTCAAACTACGGTTGGTGCCACTGCCGCAATTATTGGAAGGAACCACGCCGACATTTCCGCTGTTGCTGCCAACTGTGACGGTGATTGAATGTGTTCCTTGGCCGTTTGTGATATTCCATCCTCCTGGAACAGACCATAAATAGTCAACTCCTGAAACGTTTGTCACACTGTAAACCTCAGTACTACCTTCGCAGGGCTCATCATCGCCAATAATGGGTGATGGTTGTGATGGGACATCTACAGGGTTGACCGGCATTGTACGGTCACTGCCACTGCCGCAATTATTGGAAGGAACCACGCCGACATTTCCGCTGTTACTGCCAACTGTGACGGTGATTGAATGTGTTCCCTGGCCGTTTGTGATATTCCATCCTCCTGGAACAGACCATAAATA
>PXDG01000007.1 GCA_003565105.1 Parcubacteria group bacterium
GTAACCCTACTATGTCATAGAACTATATCAGAATATAGCAATTTATAGATTGGCTTGTATATGCGAAACAGTATCTCAAATTCCCATGGTGAGATAAAAATGGTCACTCACTCAATGTTCGTATGTTATGACATAATTGTATATAGTGTGATGGCCTGCTGTGTGTATGTCTTGATTCTGTATGATACATATCTATCTATTATATATACCCTGATTATCTTATACATATTGCCCGCTCTGATAGCTACATTGTCCATAAATTACCATTGTAAGGCGTCTTCTTGTCTATCCTATGTATTGATAACCCTGAATTGCTCAGCGTTGATGGTGTGCTGTGTGTTGCCTTGCGAACCCCTACCATTATTCTATAGGGTGTGTGTATGTATAAAATAATTTTGTGTGTATATTCTATGTGTATATTTCCCCACTATATTCTATGTATATATGCCTTTGATAGTAAGACCAGGGGGGTATAGGGGGTGGGGGGGTCGAGATAATCTAGATTACCACCCACGAATTTTTACTTTTTTCAACTGATAGTTTTACAAAGACACATCAAATTTTCAATTTTCAAAAGTGCACACATATAAACAGATAGACAAAGGGAGGCGATATGATATAATGTACATATCCACAACGAATACCTGAAAGATGGTATAGAACCTTGAGTGGATCAGCAACCAACTTAGCAGAGACAGAGTTATCGAAATAAGGCTCTGTTTTTGTTTTATGGTATACTAGAATAAATTAAAGCATTAAAAATATGAGGAATATTAGTAAGAAGAGTGAGAAGGCGTTAAACGATTTGTATATAGAGTCAACGAGAGTAGAGAATGGAGAGGGTGGGGAGGTGATAACGAGTGAGGTGAAGTATAATATAATGGTAGAGGTGGCGAAGCATTATATGAAGAGTACGAGTATGGCATATTTGCATATTGATATGGCTGTATTTGCATATTTGGTAGAGGTAGATAGTAAGGTAAGGAATTGGGAGAAGTATATTGAGGAGTATTATAGTTTAGAGGCATTTGATCGGTTCAGGTTGGGGTATGTGGGGAGAGTCTTGAAGAGTGATCAGGTGTTTTTGGGTATGGTGGCAGAGAAGGGTGTAATGAGTGAGTTAGAGGCTGATATTGCTATAACGAATATAGTGAGGAATCAGGATGTAGATGTAAATGTGAGATTGAAGGCATTGAGTGAGTTTAATAAGATAAAGGGACGGGCTCATAAAGGAAAGAGGAGGGCTGAGGAGGGATTAATTAAGGAATTAGAGGCATTTGATAGTAGTGGGGGTATCTTAGCTATTGAGACAGATATAGACTATGATACGGCGATACGTATTTATAAGGCGAAGGAGAAGAGAGAGCAGAGAGAGAAAGAAAAGGAGAACTAGAAATATAGTATATGGATTACCGAGAGATACGGAATGAAATGAAGAGGAATAGGAAGATCATATATCTCTTGAAGGTAATGGATGTTTTAGAATTTAAGATGAGAGTCGTACAATTCTTTTTAGAAGAACTAAAAGAGAAGAAATATGGAGATAAGTGAGAAAACGGTAACAATACCATTTGGAAATGGGTTTGTTCCGAGAGATTATCAGTGGAAGGTATGGCAGGCGAGGGGAAGAGGTGCGAGGTTTATTTTGAAGTGTTGGCCACGTCGAGCGGGTAAAGATTTAGATGCTTGGAATATGTTGATAGCTGAGTCTCAGAAGAGGGTAGGTCAGTATTGGTATTGTTTTCCTACTGGTGCGTTGGGTAGGAAGATTTTGTGGGAAGGATTTGATAATGCAGGGAAACCATTTTTAGACTATATACCGAAGAGTGAAGTAGTCTCAAAGAATAGTACTGAGATGAAGATTAAGATGAGGAATGGGAGTATTATTATTGTGACTGGGGTGGATCTTATTGATAAAAGTGCGGTTGGAACGAATGGTATTGGGTATGTGTTTAGTGAGTACAGTCTTATGAACCCTCAAGCGTGGAAGTTTATTAACCCGATTGTGTCTATGAATGGTGGGTTTGCGATCTTTACGTATACCCCTCGTGGTAAGAATCACGGGTGGACATTATTGAAGACATTTAAGGAGTTAGCGAAGAGTAACCCTGAATATTATGTGAGTCATTTAACTGCGAATGATATTGCAAAAAGTAACCCTGAAATATATCCAAAGAGCTTTTTGCGAAGTAAAAGAAAAGAGATTGCGATGGAAAATAAGGGTGATGATAGCTTGTTTTTTCAAGAGTATCATACGAACTTTGATGTAGCGGTCTCTGAGGCTATCTATGGGAATCAGTTGAAAATATTGGAAGATCAGAATCGGTATAAGTCTCTTTCTGGTATTATGACAGATAATACTATCGTGGCTATGGATATTGGTCGGTCAGATAAGTTTGTGGCTACCTTCTACCAGATTCGACAGGGTAAGATACTGCTGATAGATATGTTTGCTGAGTCTTTTGGTGATCCAGAGAGACACGCTAAGATGATAGCCAGTAAAGGGTATAATTTGAAGCATATTGTGTTTCCTCACGATGCTAAACATAAGAAATATGGCTCAACTACGGTAGTGAGTCTGTTTCGTAAATATCTCCCTCCTCACTTGAATAGTACGATAGAAGTTAATCCAAAGATTAGTAAGATATGGGTTGGTATCGATATTGTGAAAGATAACTTTCCGTACTTGTGTATTGATAAGCATAATTGCTCTGAGATGATGGATCAATTAAAGCAATATCGGAAGAAATATAATAAGAGTACGGGTACGTTTGGTGACGAACCAGAACATAAAGAACCTTCCCACTATGCCGATAGTTTGCGAGAAGGTATGAGATTTATTGCCAGTCGGTACGGTCACTTGTTAAATACGGACGATGTAGTATATAATGAAAAGAAAACGAAGGTAGTTGATGACTCAATGAGAAAAATATACAAAGAACGATTAAATACACTAAGACTCCAAATAAAATAATGAAAGAAGACCAAGAAGTAATAAATGCCGAGTTATACCTGATAGTACCCATCTCTATGGCTAGTATTGTCTCTATTGGTATTACAATGCCTTTTATGCGTGCTGCATATGCTTTTATTGGTGGTGCGGTACTGATTATTCTTCTATCTAATTATCTATTTAAAATGCTTAAAAAACATAGAAAATGAGTAAAGATCACCAAGACACCTACCGACCTGAGATTGTATTATCCTCTGAGGAGAAAGAAATACTCAAGAAGGTATCTCAAGCCTACCGAAACGGGGTAAACACCTTAGAGACGGGATATCCGCTTCTCAAAGGGTTGACTCCTATGGAGTTTGCCGAGAGAGGAAGAGCTCAATTTTTAGGTATTGAATTACCTCAACTTTCTATCTTGTCTCCTGATGTCTATATCCACTTTCTAAACTTTACCAAAACAAATATTCGGCAGTTATTGGCTACCTTTGCCTCTCAAGGGGTAAAGACTCACGTCTCTGCTCATAATCTCAATAAGAAGTTCTACTCTCAGAGAATGTCCCGTATTGGTCAAGCTATCTTTGAGTATTGGCTCAATAAACGAGATAATGGGGTAAATGACAGTGATAAGTTCCTTGACAGTGCAATGGAAGCGACGGTGACTGGTACGTGTTTTGAATTTAATGGCTTCTCTATCCGTCAAAAGAAAAAGAGAAAATTAAAGTCACATAACCTAGAAACAGGTGAAAGTGAATGGGAAGAGGACGTGGTCATTGAACATATGGGTATAGATAGCCAAATTGTGGCCATTGAAGACCTTTTAATACCAAACCCCTTCCTTCCTATCCAAGACCAGCCATATATCGTGTGGAGGCGTGTTATTGACGTTGCGACCTTTGAGACTATGTACTCCAATAATCCAAAGATGAAACAGGTCGAGGGTGGGAAATATTTTGAATATCCCGACCGAGAAATATTCTTTAATGTACCTCGTGACTTAGATATCCGAGAAGTTGAACTGGTAACCTACTTTGATAAATTTAATAACGTTCAGATTGTGGTAGCTAACGGGGTGATAATGGAGAATAGCGTGATTCCTTTTGAACACGGTGACTATCCATTTACCCGTAAAGTATTTTCTGAATTGTCTGGTAAATTCTTTATGTATGGGGATAACTTCCCAAACCTTATTGGTGGTGAACAAGGGTTGATTAACTACTTGTGGACACTGATGTCTCACCAGCAAAAGTGGGGTTCTACTCCTTTTATTGTGTCTCGTGACGGTAATGTTGGGGTAGATCAAGAAAGTATGGAGGCTATGACAGTTATGAAGGTGAATGAGTTAGATGATTTTCGAGTTGAAAAGACTCCTTCTGTTGATGGGGGTGCTATATCTATGATTGGCAAGCTCCAAGAGTTTATTAGAGACTTCTCTGGTAACCTATCTGGTGGGTCTGACTTGTTTACCCCTTCTGGTGGTAAAGTGCAGGCTACACAGCTTATGATGGCTCAAGAACAGGCTCAAAAGTCTGCTGGGTTCTCTATGTATTATATCCAGAGAGGTGAACTCCAAAAGAAAATACAACAGTTCCATAACTGTAAACAGTTTACTTCACTGCCAAATATGTATGCCATAAGTGGGGAAAACTCTCTTACTGATATCTATGACTTTAAGTTTGATACCATTGCCGTAGATAATGTACAGCTTGAACGTACGAAACGAGGTCGTATGATCGTCCAAATGGTCGATGAGTCTTCTGATGGGTTTGATCCAGATACGATATCTCAAGAATTACAGATTTTGAAAGAAGCTGAGTATGAGAATGGGGCTAAAAACGTTGATGCCGTAGCAGTTGACGTAAAACAGTTAAGTCGTGTTGAATGGACGATTACTGTTGAGGAATTATCTACCCATTTACAGAATCAGGCCATTGAGATTGAAAAGAGAGAGCTTGCGTGGCAAAAGTCTCTAGAAGCAACTCAGATGGGTATCCCAATTAACCTACAAAGTGTCTTTGAGTGGAAAATGCAACCATATGATATTGATGATGATATTATGTTTGGTCAAACAGAGCAAATGGGTGTACAATTACCTCAAGAGATGGGTACGAACGAAGGGCAGGGAGCTCCTTTAGCCCAAGCAATACAAGATCCTAATATAGCCTAATAATAAATATATGTCATTTCAATCAAAAAGTGGTAGAAAAGCTCAATCTCTTACCAATCTTGCACCGTCAGTTACGGTTAGTCGCTATTCAAACGACGCACTCGGTACTTCTAAAGTAACCCTGAATCTATTTGCCACTGCTGGACAAGATAGGATACTAAACGTTATCGTAAAAGGTGATGATGTCATCGTGTCGTATGGAGATGTAACTCCAAGTAATGCCAATATGGATTACTGGTTGACTGATGGTTTTAATGGCCATATTCCAGTAGACGCTTCGGTAAATCAAATTTCTATTATTTCAACTGGGTCAAGTTTTATTCGTATAATCGAGAAGTAGTATGGATTTATCTCTGCGTCTTAGGTTTAATCACAATACAGAATCGGTAAGAAAGTTGTTAAACTCTAGTAATTTACATATTGATTTTTCAGATACCGATACGGTTGATGTAACAGGGAGTAATATTGATGAAGTTAGAGATAAATCTCGGGGTATAGTTTTTACGCCTAAGACGGGTGAAGCTCCTACAATCACTACATATAATGGGTTACAAATTGGAGACTTTACAGGAACACAACTCTTGGTCACAACTCTCGGCAACTCAGTTCTATACAATAATACAAAAGGATTCAGTGCCTTTGCAGTACGTAGAGTGGACAATACTAACTCTTTTCAGACCATCATTGGTCAATACAGAACTACTGCTACAGCAGAGCGTATATGGCGATTGGAAGCAGATAGGGCTTTAGTACAATCAAACAAAGTAACTTTTAATGGGGATGAGGTAACCTTGCGGTCTGCCTATAATCTACAGACTGGCTGGGAGATTACAGGAATGGTCTGGAAGCCTGGCGAAGCGGTGGAATGCTACCGAGGAGAAGTGCTGATAGATACTGCGTCTTTACCTGTGACTAGTCTACCGACTGCCACAGTGGAGCAATTAGCCATTGGTGGTTCGAATGCTTCTGCTAGTACAGGAGCGACCATTAATGGAGCTATAGCTGAAATTTTAGTGTTTGATAGAGCTTTGACTCAGTCCCAAGTTTCTACCCTCGTGAAATATTTACACGATAAGTGGTTTTAATATGAGTAGGATGTTTTATAATCAAACTACATCTTTAATCAATGCAAAGTGTTTTCTATCTTGTCCTCACTGTGAGGCAACTATTAGAACTGGCGAATTTGCTGGCACGGAAGAATATCACCAACACAGAAATGAGATTAATCTTGAAGATATTTACGAATCCTCAAAAGATAGATTTTGGAAGTCTAAGAAAATAACAGATACTGAGTTTGCTGGGGATACAGTGACTGCTCCTGCGATCCCAGACATAGAACCGAGAACTCGTTTTGGTAAAAAAGATCCTCATCATTTCGTGAATGGATTTAGCAAAGTAGATGGGGGAAACCTTGTATTTGGAGTATTTGGAGACGGACTCGAACACGATGAGGCTGACTCAATTTTTAGAGCTTCTTGTCTTGAGGGTCAGAGTTACGCAATCGACATCCACGGAGCCTCAGATGAGGGGAATACTTTCGACAGTAGACTTGGTACATCAGTCCCTCACGACATATCTATTGGTACAGCTGATTCTGGTACATATGGAACCAGTAAATACAATATGGCTACTGTAGAGAGGGTGGCGAGAGAATACCTAAAATCTAAAGGATTTAATGGATTTGTCTGCGTTAATGGAGAAAAGTACCGAGCAACACAGAGAGCAATGGCTAAGTTTTATCAGGATAATAATATAAAGGCATTTCAGATTGAGTTTTCAAGAAGGTTGAGAGATGTTTGGGAGGAAATAGATATTCCCAGATTGTTAGAGTTAATGGCTACGGAATTTATAAAGACTAACTAAAAATATGATACAATTACTAAACGGACTCATAAAGTATAAAAAAAAGCCCTTGAGAGAACAGGTTCTTGAAGGGAAGGTAAAAGAGCTCGAAGAAAAGAACAGAAAACTGGTAGAATCGCTCGGTAAAAAGATAGTACATTCTCCTTCTAATTATGAAAATGAATCTCAACCGATTGGTTTTACCCCAACTCGCTTGCAAGATATACAGAAAGAGGCTTATAATATAGTCAAGAGCAATCCGAAGTTTCTGGATTATCTACAAACACTCAAGTTTGCCCTCAAAAACGAACTGATGAGAGAAGCAATTCTTGGGACAGAAAAAAGATATATATTACTCGGCCAATATCAAGCACTAGACGAACTGATAAATAATATAAAGCAAGAAGCTAATACATAAATATGGCATACACTCGATTCACTGGGATAATCAACAACGATAATCAAGACCAACTCGCATACAATACCGTTACTGCGGTAACCAATGAGGCTACTTTAGATAGATTGAACGGTAAAGTAGTTTCCTCAGTTGCTAACTTGGCCGCTGGTGCAGTCAATACGTTGACTCTTAATAATAGTTTAGTAAAGGCTACTTCTGAGGTTCAAGCTTCTGTTGCCTATGAAGGTGATGGTCTTCCATTGCTACTTTCTGTAACTCCAAAGGACGGGGAAATAATCTTTAAGGTAACGAATATTGATGATACTGATGCTCTCGAAAGTGCATTTA
>PXDG01000174.1 GCA_003565105.1 Parcubacteria group bacterium
CTATTGCTGCTAATATCCCTATCGCTGCTATGACTAACAGGATTTCTAATAAGGTGAATCCTTTTCTGTTGACTCCCTTTGATTTCATTGTTTTTATTCTTATGTACTAATTCTATTATTATATCATATCGTTTTTATATAGATCTCAGAAAAATGTGGATATCTTGCTCTATGCAATGGCCGGGCACATGGGCCAGATACTACAGTTCAGCGTTCTCTCGAGAGAGGAGGGGGATATATACTCTGCTTTGTAAAAAATTTATTGCGCTAAATGCGTTGTGTCTGAGCGTCTCATATCCAGTACTTGGAGTTGTAAGGTTCGCTGATCTTTCCACTCATTAATAGTTAATTTACACACAATATCTATAGTGTCATTTTGATATAATGATTCTGAAAGATGCCCCAAACCAAAGCCGATTCCTTTTAACGTTACTGGCACTCCTATGTGACGCTCTGATTGCACTTCAATTTGAATATGCGTTTTTTCCTTTCCTACTAAGCGAAGTGCGTTTAATGTCATCTTTTCTAATAAAAAGACTGGTGTTGGATTTCCTATTCCATATGGAGACAACTTCGTTAGTAAATCATAGGTTGTCCAATTCACTTCGGAGGCGTCCATACGAGCATCTATCATCAAACTTGGTACCAACATATCTGGAGTGAGTAGATCGTCGGCTTTTTGACGAAAAGCTCGTTTGAGATCAGACACAGATTCGTCTTTAAAAGACATTCCAGCTGCCTGGGAATGTCCTCCTCCAGCTATTAACAAATGTTTTACGCTGGCTATAATCTGTGCTAAATCAAAGCCGCGAACACTTCGAAGAGATGCTGAGTTTTTGTGCCCTCTTTTTTGATACAGCACGGTAGGTTTATGATACTTTTCTACCATCCTAGAAGCCACAATACCAATGACTCCAGCGGGCCAATCCGAGTCTCCCTCAAAGATCACCTTCATCTGAGAGAATCCTTCTCCATAGGAGTTAATTCGATCGTCTACTTCCTGAAAGACTCGTTCGGTAAGAGCTTTCCGCTCTTCATTCAATTGGTTTAATTCTTCTACGAGTTGTTGAATCTTCCGTGAATCTCTGGCTCGAAACAACTCAATAGCATGATTTGCGTGAGCAATACGGCCAGCGGCATTAATCCGTGGAGAAATTTGAAACCCTACGGAATACACACTGACTTCAGGAAGGGATGTATCACCTGAATCCATCTCTGAAACTTGTGGTGTAATATTGAGACTTTGTAATAAAGCTTGCATTCCAGGATTTTTACTTTTTGCCAAAACATAGAGGCCATATTTCACTAAAATACGATTTTCTCCTACCAACGGAACCATATCTCCAATTGTTCCAACCGCTGCAAAGTCCAAGAACCACTTCTCATATCCTTCTGGGATCAAATGAGAGTATCCTTTAAATCTCAGTTCTTTCATAAGAGCGGTAGCGGTTTTATAAGCTAACCCTGCTCCACACAAATCTTTAAAGGGGTACGGATCTCCCGTACGCTTCGGCACTATGATCCCATATGCGGGAGGCATAGTATCGGGAACAGAATGATGATCAACAACGATTACATCAATTCCTTGATCTTGGAGTACTTTAATCTGGGCAAAGCTGGTAACTCCACAATCAACAGTTATGACTAAGTCTGGGTTCTCTTGAAGTAAAAACTGTATCGATTCGTCATTCAACCCATAGCCTTCTTTGGCTCTATCGGGAATATATATGTCCAGATGATCTCGTGGGGTCTCGTCTTCTGACAATCCTGCAATTGCAATAGAATGCATCACCTGATAGATTTTACTAATCGATTGATAGAGTATCATAGAGCCACTCACCCCATCTGAATCATAATCTCCAAAAACAATAATTTTTTGTTTTTTCTGTACAGCCTGAAATATACGTTCCACCGATTTACGCATATCCTGAATCAAGAATGGATCGTGTAAATCATAAAAATCGACATTGAGAAAATTGTCGATAGCCACCCTATTGGTTACTCCTCGATCAAGAAGTAACTGAGCTATAACTTTGGGAAGCTCTGGGTATTGAGCAAGAGCTGTCTCAGATATTTCTGGCGCTACAATCCATTTTTTTGGTACTACTGACATAAAAAAATCTTTTAATTCGACACCTTACATCGTTCGCAATCTTTGACAAATTGAAAGAGATCTACATTATCTTCAGAATCACATATGAGCTGTATCGGGAGCTGTTGATGAGGATAACAATCGTGACAATCAGAACCAAAAAAATCTCTTACAAAAATATCATAATCTGGAGAGTTTGGAGAAATCGTGAGATGATACACAGGCTTTTTTCCAATTACTTCGGCACGGATCATCGTAACTACTTCATTTGGCGTGTGTTTTCCTCTGGTAATAAATCGATGTACTCCTAACTTTGCCGCTTCTGCTCTATCTTCTGTTCTCCCAAGATGGCTTGATATAAACACAGGAATCTGAGCGAAATTGGGATGATCTTTCAATTTTTCAATCAATTCAAATCCACCCATACGAGGCATCACAATACCGGTAAAAATAAGATCGCATCCACCTGATTGCACTCTTTCCCAGGCTTCTTGACCATCCTGAGCCTGAATAACTTCAAACTCTTCTTCTTGCTCAATACGTTCAGCATACATTTGGCGAGTCAAGTCATCGTCATCAACTACCAAAATTTTATAATTTGAGAGGGTATTATTGATCATAAATGTAGTATAGATTTTATTGATTTAATCGGGCTTCAATCTCCATCAAGCGATTGTACTTAGACACTCTTTCTGACCGTGCTAAGGCACCTGATTTAATGTACTGACAACCAGTTGCCACAGCCAAGTCTGCAATAAACGTATCATTTGTATCTCCACTGCGATGAGACATCATTGTAGTCAGTCCGTTTTCGTGAGCTAATTGAATGGCTTGCATTGTTTCTGAGAGACTTCCAATTTGGTTTGGTTTAATCAAAACAGCATTACACAACCCTTGATTAATGGCCAAATGGATACGATTCACATTGGTAACCAACAAATCATCTCCTACAATTTGCATACCTTCAGGAGCATTGTCCATAAACATATTCCAAGATTCAAAATCATCTTCCGAAAACGGATCTTCTAAGAGATGAATATGATAAGATTCAATCCACTGATAATACATATCAACCAGTTCTTGAGAGGTACGAATCTGTCCTTCTACTCGATATCCTTCTGATTCTGTGTAAAATTCACTTGCTGCAGCATCCATCGCCAAAAAACAATCTTTTCCAAGCTGATATCCCGCTTCTTGAATCGCCCGTTCCAATAATTCTAGAGCAAGTTCATTGTGTGGCAATCGTGGAGCAAACCCTCCTTCATCACCTACGGAGACCGTATAATTCTCAGCACTAAGAATAGACTTCAGAGTGTGGTATATTTCAGATCCTGCACGAACACTTTCTGCAAAAGTTTCTTGTTGTGGCATTAACATAAACTCTTGAATATCTAACCCTGAATCTGCGTGTTGTCCCCCATTCAGAACATTAAAGCCTGGTTGAGGCATTCGTAAGGTAGCCTCTGGAAAAAAGTCTTCTTGATATACTTGATATAGATATTCATACAAATCCTTCCCTTCTGAGACAGCACTAGCTCGAGCTACAGCCAGAGAAACTGCTAAAATCGCATTTGCTCCGAGACGAGATTTTTGCTCGGTTCCATCCAGATCAATCATCATCCGATCAATTTCTTTTTGATTCAGTGACTCTTGTCCAATCAAAGCGTCTGCCAAGTCACCATTGATATGAGAAACGGCTTTCAAGACTCCTTTCCCCTTATACCGGCCTTCCTCACCATCTCGCATTTCCACCGCCTCGTGAATCCCTGTAGAGGCTCCTGAGGGCACATAGGCCTTTCCCTGAGATCCATCAGACAACTCTACCAATGCTGCAGTTGTTGGATTACCTCGTGAATCTAGTACTTCGTACCCATATATTTTAGAAATTGTTGCCATACGTTTATTTTAAGTATACTATTTTTTGGGATACCGAAGGCACATTTTGCCCTCGTTGCGTTTCAAATTGAAGCGGATTCTCTCCAGGGGAAAGATCAACATCAATAGAAAAGTGCCCATCTGATTCTAGTGTAACCTGCTCACCGTTCAAAGTCAACTTACCTCCAGTATCAACTTTTCCACGTAACACAATCCGAGACTCATTTACATACTGAAAATCAGATATATTATCTAAATGTACTTTTGGAGCTCTGACAAATGCAAAGCTTTGATATGACACATAGCCTATGACCATCATCATTCCTGATGCAATAAGAGCTCTCCGGAGTGTTCTATCGGTAATCGTCATTCCTCGTAAGAGCCGATCAATATGAATTGGTTTTCTATTCGAAAGTTTCTGTCCTGTTAAAGAAGTTTCTTGTACATACAGCTTTTCTACTTCCTTGTATTGCAAGTGATACAAATAACACAATCGTTTCAGAGCTTCTTTTGTATCAATAATTTGAGTACGTGCATATAGTCCTTCTTCAAAATTACGGATAACAGATTCAGGCAAAGATACCTTGGCACTCACCTGCGCTATCGTCAAGCCAGCTTGAGTACGATATTTAGATAAGACATAGGCAAGGGGAATATTACTCATCGTCATTCATATGACCATCTCCATACACTTCACGCGGTTTAGACCCCTCAGCAGGACCAACAATTCCCGCCTCTTCCAAATCATCTAACAATCGAGCTGCTCGAGAGTAACCAATCTTAAGACGACGCTGAAGGAGTGAGGCTGACCCCTTTCCACTTTGAAGCACTAATTCTTTTGCTGAATCAAAGAGCTGATCGTCTGAGTCACCTCCTGATTCACTCCCTGACTGATAAAAACTTTTAGGAGCATCAGCTGCGACAATTGAATCATTATATTCATACTCTTCTTTCTTTTGATTTTTGAGCCAATCGACGACTGCTTTAACTTCATTTTCAGGAACAAATGGGCCTTGAACTCTCTGAGGCTTGGCCAAATCCCCCCCAATAAAGAGCATATCTCCGCGTCCCAAAAGCTTTTCAGCCCCCATCATATCTAGCACAGTACGCGAATCAATCTGAGAAGCTACTTGAAAACTGACCCGAGATGGAAGATTAGCCTTAATCAATCCAGTAATAACGTCAGTAGACGGCCTTTGCGTTGCTAAGACCAAATGAATTCCCACCGCACGAGCCATCTGAGCAATCCGAACAATCGCTCCTTCTACTTCTTTTTTGTGTGTAGTCATCAAATCAGCCAACTCATCAATAACGACTACAATAAAAGGCATAATTTCAATTACTTCTCCTGAATCATCTGTGAGTGATTCTTTGACAATTTTCTCATTAAACGTAAAGATATTTCGAGAACCATATCGAGCTAGCATTTCATATCGGCGTTCCATCTCAGTAACACACCAGTTCAAGGCATTCATAGCTTTATCTGGTTGCACGATAGCAGGAACTAATAAATGAGGAATTCCGTTATAGGTTGATAACTCAACTCTCTTCGGATCAATAAAAATAAACTTCAATCGAGAGGGGGGATTTTTGTAGAGCATTGATAAAATCATAGCGTTGAGCCCCATAGATTTCCCAGCTCCTGTAGCCCCAGCAATCAAAAGATGAGGCATTTTTTCGAGGGGAAAAATAATCACCTTATTCATTACATCTCGTCCAAGAGCCATCGGCAAATGAGAAGTATCTGATTGATAGACTTTAGAATCTAAAATATCCCGTAATTTCACCGTTGCTCTCTTTTCATTGGGAATTTCAATCCCTACATAGGACATTCCAGGGATAGGTGCTTCAATACGAATGGCTTGTGCTGCCAAAGCCAGGGCGAGATCATTTTGCAAAGCTGTAATACGGGAGAGTTTTACTCCATTTGATGGACGAAGCATATATCGAGTCACCGTAGGCCCCACATCTACGCTTCCCATATCAACCTCAATACCAAACGTTTGGAGAGTATTTTGGATAATCTTAGCATTTTTCTTCAAATCACCGCTTTTTGGAGTATCATGAGCATCTCCTGGTTCCAAAAGATCCAGTGAAGGTAAGGCGAAATTCTCCTCCTTCATCCAGTCAGGAGTCTTATGAGAAGTCACTTCTTTTGATTCAGTAGGAGCTGCAGAAGCTGGTTGAGGAGCAGACGTCTCTCCTAACGAATCATTAAATAACCGCTCTTGTGGCTCAGAATCTTTCATTCGAGCGTCAACTTCACTCTTGGTCTTGGGAACCGCTACTGTAGAAGATTGTACTTCGTCTTCTGATGAATCAGACTGAAATAGCTCTACTAAATACCGAAATCCCGCCCCTATTCTCTCAAGCTTAAAGCTATTATTGAGCCCTACAATAATAGTAATCGCCCAGAGAGACAAGATCACCAATATTCCTCCGAAATAGCCAAACAATTGCATTCCAACCCAATAGAGAGATTGCCCAACCCATCCCCCACCTTGACCAGCAGAAGCCCCAGCAATAGCACCTTCTGAATTACTAAAGTTCATAAAATGAATAAGAGCTAAACTCATCCAAAAGAACAGGTATAAACATATGAATCTCAAGACTCTCATTCCACCTTGGCTCATATGTCGAATTGCCATCGTAGATAAAATAAGAATAGGAACTGAATAGCGAGCAACGCCAAACAAACGAGAAAGAGCGTATTCTATCCATTCACCCACAATCCCAGCTTGAGAAAACAACGACAAGACAATGACTGTAATCTTGACAATAATAAGAATCCAAATAATCAGGTATTTCACTTCTGATTTAACTTTTGGTTGTGATGATTTTTGAGACGAACGAGATTTCTTTTTGGTCCGAGGCATAAAAGGGGGAGTTATTGCAATCTATAATCATTTTGTATCTGCTCAAATTCACCTGGCTGAGGCTGATACACATTATTCAAATCTCCTTCTTGATTGATAGGAATTAAATGTATATGTACGTGCTGAATCTGCATCCCCTCAACCATAATAGCAATTTTTTCACACGGAACTGTAGCTTTGAGTTTTGCGGACACACAGGCGACCATATCCCAGAGTTTATGATAAGTATCCTTATCAAGATCAAACAGATAGTCTACTTCTTGATACGGAATGACGAGAGTATGTCCTTTTTGCTTTGGATGAATATCTAACAAGGCAAAGAATTCGCCTGTATCTTCTAAGATAGATCCAGGAATTTCTCCTATACGGATTCGTGTAAATAAGCTAGCCATACTAATATCAATTTTTATCTTCACTATCATTATTAGTGTACTACAAAACTTGGTAGCTTGGCAACTCCCTGTATAAGATGAGTTAATCGTAGACACTTCATCATACTCTTCTGAGGACCTAGAAAAACGAATTTCTCAATCAAAAAGTAAATTATCCCCCTCTCGAGGGAGTGCTCGTCAGAGTGGAGGAAGGTTCTAAGGAGATTCTTCACGGATACGTCCTAATCTTGTATGATTATGAAGATATGGGCAAAGTTATGGTAAATGTTGACCCCATTCCGACTCCTTGACTATAGACGGTGATGTCTCCGTGATGTTTTTGAACAATTAACCGAGATAAATATAATCC
>PXDG01000103.1 GCA_003565105.1 Parcubacteria group bacterium
CCTTGCAATTATGAATTATTTATTTACACTTCTTTTTGCTTTTCTGTTAAGCTTTGGATTACCTATTTCCACAAATGCAGTTAGTACAGATTTTGGGAATCATGAAATCACAGGTTACTCTTTAGAAGAATGTTCTTGGACTATTAAAGAGTCCTCTTGGTGGAGTTTTTCCTCAACAGAAAAGACTATTACTGGGCCATGCGAAGAATTGAAAGAGTTAATGCAAGAATGATTTTGCTTAAAAGTAAATAAACCACCCTGCTCAAAATAGGCAGGGTTTGGTTTTAAACAAGTCGTAAGTTTTGCAAAATCTAGAGAGTCATTTTGAATTTAATTTGAATTTAATTGGGCTCCTCAATGGAGGTCATAGAATCAATAATGAGTCTATATCAAGAAAAAATCAATGGGTTTTGCAGATAATACCTCTATAATTTTAGACACATGTGATTAAACGAAATTCATGAAGGGTTTAGAATGGATTATAAATATATTTTTACAACAATTATTTTTTTCTTCATTGTATTTAATTCTGTTTATGCGCAAAAAATAGATTATTCTTTACCACCACCAATTAAAATAACGCCAGATGATGAAGTTGACTTGAATGATGAATTTATATTGGAATTTATTTCTTATCCTATTTCTGTCTCTTATACATCCATACTCACTTTGGCGGATAGAAAGGTTTTGTCGCTTCCAATTTTAATGGAAGAAGAAAATCTACCTATCAAATCATCAGCAAAATTAATGGATCCACTTCGTTGGGAAAGTAAGGGGTATATTACAGGGATTGGCCGTAGTTCAATTTGGTTTATGGAAAAGAATAGGGAGATGTTATACTCCATTCTAATAGATATAGACAATTTCCCAAATTCAATAGGTATAGGTTATTTATCTGTTATAAGGTTAACTGATGACATATATAAATGGATCCTTAGGGGACCAAATGATGAATTATTATATGTGGTAAGAGGTGAAAAAATAGTCCTTGATGAATCTGTTGGATCATCTACATTTATATCACTTGAAGATCAGGAAGATGTAAAGAGTCACCATGATTTTTTATGGAAAGATTTACCCCCAAATAAGTTTGTAATGTTCACACGATAATAGTTATGTACCTATATTACTTTTTTTTATTGGTATTGTTTACCTCATTATCAGGTTTACAACCTTCTGACTCAACAAGGTTTTTACATGTCAATGGAATTGATCCTTATATTCACTATTCAGAGAATCATGATAGAGTCTTTTTTGTACAAAGAGAAGGGAAGAATTCTTATCTAAAATCAGTGGACCAGAATAGTCAATTACAAACACACGGAATTGTCCGTACCCAGGATGAAGATGATATTAGCCTCCATAATTTTCATATTTCGATAGGAGAAACAAAAGCTTTAATTAAAGCTGAATCAGCATTTCGACCTGAATACAATAAGTTGGTCTTTATTTCTCTTGAGGATAATTATAATCACAATAAAAGTGAAAGTGTTTTTCAGGCACCATTTATCAGAAATGGTTTATATCACCTTATTAATGACAGCCTTCTCTATACAATTCAGAGGTCTGATTCACTTTATATGAGTAGAACAATGTTAATCGATCGTGATTTGAACCAAATTATTGAAAGCTATCCATCTTTTTCGTATAGCGAAAACCCATCTTGGGCTAATACATTAGAAAATCAACTTCTCAAATATAAAATGAAGTCAGTATCAGATTCTGATGGGAATACTTGTGCTGTTTTTAAATTTTCTTCCTGGCTGCTTTGTAGTAGAAAGGATGGAAAGGAGCTTTTCGCTACTGATCTACCAGATCAAGTTCAATTTCCAGATGTCGAACCTACTAAAATCCGTGGTACTTATTTTCAAACTTCACCAAGTCCATCAGATCACAGAGTGCAAAGTATCGATATTGCCATGGATGATACTATAATTTATGTATTGGTATTTGGAAAGGATATTGATAATAGATCGCTGATTCTCAATGCGTTGAGAACACGACAACCAGCTGATAAAGAAAAAATTACCACGACAAGTGAAAGGGTCTATTTGTATGAAAAAGAAACCGGTTCATTTCTAAAAGAGATAACACTTCCGAACCCTGTCCGGGCATTAACGGTTGATGACAACTATTTGATCGTGGTTGAAGATGATGAAGAAAAAGGGATAAGATGGTATCCAAAATCTAATTGGGAATTATAATTACAGATAGATTATAATTATAATAAAAATCGGGTTATTTATATCTGATTATACTAAAGATAATAATAACTAACACTTACAAATCTTTCATGCAACTAATATTTTTTTTATCACTTCTGATAATGCATTTTCAGACTCAAGCAGATATTGAAAGGCACAATGAATTAAATATTGTGAAAACGATTGGGAAAGGCATGTTTTTTTATCCTGCAGGCCCAATGCCAATGTTTTCTTATGGATCCTTTACAGTATTGGAAGACAGGAAATTATTAATATTTGATTCAGCTGGCACACATCCATTTTATATTATAGATGTCGATGAGGAGAAAGTAACTTCTTTTGGAACATGGGGAAGAGGGCCTGGTGAATTTTTAAAAGATAGTCCAAAAATGATCTCTGTTACTGAAGGTTCTATTTATATCTATGATCATTTTAGCAGTTATTTGCATAGGTTTGGTCTCGACCAAAGTTTTCATGAAACAATCCTGATAGATGTTCTAACACCATCTTTAAGTTCAGTACATATTTACAATGATAACACGCTTATCTATTCTGCTTACACTTTAAATAACCCTGAAATGGAAAATGAGTATTTTTTTAATACTCATTCTATACAAAATAGCCAGATAAGCGAACAATACAAAGGACTTTTAAAACTTAATTCAATAACAGCACTCAAGCCAGCCAAATACAATGGCGTCTTAAAATACGGTCCCGTTCAGGTTCATGATTCTATCATTTATCTGGCGAATCTGTTTGGATCCATAATTTTAGGTTTGAATAGTGAAGGAGAGATTGTTTTTCAAACAGATGATCCGGAGCAAGGACTTATTCCCGAAACAAATCCAAGATTTTTAAATGGAATACTTATTGGAGAGCCTGAAGAGACAACCTTTCGAAATTTTGATTTGGCTGTTGATGAGGATTACATCTATACTCTTTATTCCGGTGCTTCACTTAGATTCGAAGAAACTAGTGCGTTTATGACGGGAGGTAAAATTGATGATGATGAACTAAGAATAGGTGAGGCAAAAAGTATGCGTCTATATGATCGAAATGACTCCTCTTATTTAGGTGAATATACACTCCCAGAATATGTATCAGCTATTGCCGTTGATAAAGATTACTTATATGGAGTGGTTTGGGATGATGAACCTCATATTATTGTGCTTGAAAAACCTCAATTATAGAATTTGATGTACCTGAGCCTCTCAATATTTTGTTTTGACTCAGGAAAGCTTACATAATTTTCTATCCGGTTGATAAGGACGTATTTGAATCGTTTCTAAAATTCATTAATTGAAGCTAATACTAGGGTTAGGTATGATTTTATCCAGCCATAAACCGGAACCCCGAAAGGGGCTAGCCACTTTCGGGGTTAAAACAAAAAGACAGAGTTTAAATTACACTCCCCCAAAATCCGAGAATCAAATAAAGATATGAAGGTTAACCAGCAATTCCTGCTGACGGGATCGCTTTAGTTACCCGGCTTTTGAGTTAGTAGCCCCGCAGCAGAATTGCCAAACCGTTATGTGGCAATTTAAAATCCAGTATGAGTTATAAAGAAACACATGTGGGCAGATAAAACCATTATTAAATGCAATTAATTAGAACTTCAGCTCATTTAAAGAGCTTTCGTAAAAAGATAATCAGCTCATTATCACTACAGTTGAAAAATGATTATCAAATTGAATTGCTTCATTTTTCGAGAGCAGAGAACCTTGAGTTAACCCACAAAATTAATAAATATAAAAATGACTGTGGGTGTACTATCGGGAGTATATTTGTAATAATCAGCATAATTACTCAAATTAAATATTTATATTTGAACCCTATAAATTTTGCATCATTTACGCCTGGTAAGATTCTTCTCTTTTTAACGATAATGATAATAAGTGGTTTGTTGGGAAAGCTGGTTGGTCTTGCACATGCAAGATTTAAAATGTATCAAGTTGTTAATAAAGCATTAATCCAAATTAAAAAAGGTGAAACATGAGTCAAGTTTGCCAAGAAATCGAAGAGAAAATTGAAGAAACAATAACTAAACCTATAGAGGAATTTGAAGAGCGACAAGAACAGCGATGTAGGGAACAACGCTGTAAATGGTATCTCGCGTGTTTAAATAAACTGGTCTGTTGGTTGGTAGTAGTAGTAGTAAAGGTGGTGCGATATGTTACTACAGTTGTTGTCAAAACAGTAGTAAGGTTAGTTTGCGAAGTAATAAATATAGTTGTTCAGGCTGCCATATTTGTTTGGAATAATGTTATAAAGCCGATCGGCCGATTTATCTGGGAGAAAATTATTAGACCTGTGGCAAACTGGATTGCCGAAGCATTTGGTATGTGCACAAGAAGACGAAGAATTGAAGATTTAACTAGATTACAACCCAACCACAATGATAGCAATGCAATCAATTTCAAAAATGGTAAACGTACCATTTTATGTCTTGATGGTGGGGGAGTTAGGGGAATAGTTACCTTACATGCTTTAAAAGCACTTGAAGAAAAATATAACAGTAGGTGCCTGGACATGTTTGATATGTTTTCGGGAACCAGTACAGGTGCGATTATTGCGGGAGCACTTGCGTGGGGTGTTTCTGTTGACGACTTAATTCAACTGTACAGAGATAAGCATAAGCTCATCTTTACTAAATCCAAAAGAAGAATATTAGGTGGAATTGGCGGTGGAATAGTTGGTGCTGCTGCAGGTGCCGGCGCTGGATCTTTATTAGGTCCGGTAGGAGCAGCGATTGGAGGGGTTGGCGGTGCTGTAGGTGGAGCAATCGCAGGGACAAAAATGATTCTCCCTTGGTATGACAACAAAGCCATCATTTGCATCCTTAATTCAATTTTTGAAGATGATACACTTGCACACTGTTACAAAGATATAATGATAACAAGTAAAGATACTGTCATGAACGAAACTACGTTCTTTACTGCGTTTCACCCTGAGCCTTGGTCAGATAAGGAGTCCAATCAAAATTCTTGGTTACAGTCTGTTAGGGGTACCTATAAGGATGTTTCGATTGCCTCGGCAATTGCCGCAAGTGCAGCTTCCGCACCATTATATTTTAAATCGATCGGAAGGTTTATTGACGGTGGAGTGGGCAGTTTTAATAATTCCAGCTATGCAGCATCAGTCGAAGCACTTAGGTATAGTGGTGAATATGAAGTGGAGTATATGATGGATGACAGAGGAAATGAAACAGTGTCCGGTAATTGGCCGAAAACCAAACCTATGGATGGAACGCAGCTTTATGAAGAGGGACAAGTTAAAGTACTTTCATTTGGTACTGGTGCAGCTCCAACACTTATGGAAGAAGGAGAGGCAAAAAGTATAAAAACTCCAATTGGTTGGTTGTCTTGGATTATACCAGCTTTGATGGATGATGCTGACGAACAACAAACTTATATTGCAAACAACGAACTAAATGAACTCGAAGAAAATCAAGGGTCAATTGATTACCAAAGATTTCAATTATACTGGACTGAAAAAACACACGAGGATCTTGAAGGCATCATTGCTTTCGTGAATTCGAGTTTACCACCGGATCAGCATTTAGATTTTGATGACTTTGGAGATAATTTGCACGAAGTGAAATTTGACCTTGATGCAGTAAAGCGATTTGAGCTCTTGGATAAGGTGGGTCAAGCATTTGGTAAGTGGCTGATACTGCCTTTGAATTCACCTGTAATCGAAAAAAGTGGATTAAATAATCTTGGAAGGCCAGTTGATTCAGATCAGCCAAATTTTCATATAAATGCTTATTCTGAAAAAGTTAAAACAGAATTATCGGAAGAAGTTTAAACATAGTGTTGGAAAATGTCTTTGTACAAAAAAATCTAAAAAAAATTTACAAGACTTTTTTGTGTAAAAAATATAGTCGAGAGAGGGCTTGAACCTCCTCATTAGTAGACTGGTATAATTGGACAGTTAAATCATAGCTATTAATTTGCCAGACATGAAACGTAAATGCAGACACTTTAGCCCAAGCTTCAAGACCAAAGTGGTTTTGAAGCTTGTGTAGTAGTCTGAAAAAATAGGACAGCAAAAACTCAAAGGTTAAACTTTGACCTGCCACATAACAATGCAAATTAAGCGGACACGTTTGCGTTTAGTTGCTTACATTCATGGACTTAGCCGTGCCGCTTATTTGCCAAACCGTTATGTACCTTAGAACTTTAAAATGTATCAGAAATGAATGAACAAATGCAAATAAGTAATCATGATTTCAAAGAGATCATGATTACTCACATCAGAGAGTCTTTTAATGATGATTTTTCAGAATCAATAAATAGTCAAATCTTTGAAATTAAGGATGAGATAAATTTCTGTAATGAAGAAGCTAAAAAGTATGAACCACAAGTTTCAGAGTTTAAAAATAGTGGCAAAAAAGAACCAAATGAAGTAGAATCAAAAGCTTTAATGGATCAAGCAGAGTTTTTGTATGATGCTTACATTCTAGAACAAAAACTTCGTGCTCTTACCGAAATGAAAATTATTTTTCTTTACAAAAATTTAGAAATTACATTAAAGCAATTTCTTGAAATTGCATTTTCTGTCGATGCTAAACAATTATTTAATTGGGACGATATAAAAAGCAGTTTTAAAAAAGAAAATGTCTATTTATCAAAATTTGAAGAATATGATGAGGTTATTGAACTAAAGCATGTTAGCAATAATCTAAAACATTCAGATAAAATTCATCCGGACTTGAATTCAATAGAAGAATTTAAGTCGAAAACTATTTTTGAATATCAAGACTTGGAAAATTTTTACAATCGTATTGTTTCAGACATTTTTTCTTTCATCTCATCTTTGAGTAGTGAACTGATCCAAAAAATAATGTCTGAGTCTAAATGATATACATTAATTTGGGTATAAATCACTATAATTACTTGAAGTTAAACCATTAAATTACAATCAAATAAGAGAAATATGAAATTTCTACAAATAATATTTATCACATTTTTAATGGTGTTCCCAAACATAAGCTTTGCTCAAATTGATTTTGAGAGAATGGATGAGGTAAATCGTGAAATTCAAAGGCAAGGAGAAGAAGCACAAGCATATGCCGATTCAGTTAGAAGATTCATCGGTGATTACGTTGCCAATGCATATGATGAACAAATGCGAAATGAGTTAATAAAATTAGATCAAATGATTGTCGATCATATCAGAAAAGAAGGTGCGAGAAGGAGTAAACCACATACAACGCATGTACTCAATTTGGCTAAAAGGGTAATTGCTGATGGTGAAGCGCGCAATAG